>JACQVM010000192.1 GCA_016209785.1 Candidatus Melainabacteria bacterium
ATTACCTGATACTGCAGCAGTACTTATTCCAGGACTTGGCTGTGTCAACGCCTGCTCATTTTGTGCTACATCACATCATTTTGGCAAGAAATATGTTAGCTACCTGGATACCGGCAAAGAGCTGTTTGCAACCCTGCAGGAGATTGAACGTAAATTAGGCTGCAATGAGTTTTTCGTCATGGACGAAAACTTCCTCAAACATCGGCCTCGGGCTGAACAGTTCCTGGAAGAGTTAGAACGTCACAACAAGTACTACCATCTTGGAGTTTTCTCCTCAGCCGAAACCATCAATGCAGTTGGCGTTGAGTTCATGGCTAAGCTAGGGATTGACTTTGTCTGGGTTGGCGTAGAATCAAAGCAATCTATGTTTCAAAAAACCAAAGATGTAGATCTTAAGGCTATGATTCAAAAGCTGCGAGATTATGGGATTCAAGTACTAGGTTCAGCAATCTTGTTTCTCGATCACCATACCAAAGAGACCATCCAAGAAGATATTGATTTTGTCATTGATCTCAACACAGACTTTGTCCAATTTATGGAGCTTGGGCCCTTACCTGGAACAGCACTTTACGAAGAATATGAGCAAGCAGGCCGCCTACGGTTTGATATGCCCTACGAAGACTGGCACGGACAAGACAAGATTTGGTTCCACCACCCATCCTTTACCCGGGAAGAAACCGCCCATTACATAAAAGATGCTTTTACTCAAGAATACGAACGACAGGGGCCATCACTTTTACGCCTAGCCGAGACAGCACTGCGTGGCTATCGTACATTCCAGACTCATCCAGATGCTCGAATCCGTGGCCTGACAAAGCGCCTAAAAGAGCGCTGTCTTACATTTCGTCCTTTGTTTTCCGCAGCTCGAAAGTTTGCTCACAACACCAAAACAGTAGAAATGGTTGATTATCTAACCAAAGAGTACCAAGCTGAGTTTGGCAAAGAGGGGCTCCCTAACACGCTTGCATCTGCTGCTGTACATGTCTTTGCTTACCTGGAGCAACAACGTATTAATGGCGTAGGCAATATGAGACAACCACCAACCAAATACGTTACTTACCGTATGTCTGTGGCTGAGCGCTTGGGCTGGGCAGGGTGGCCACCAAGCCTGTTAGCCAAGAAAGCCTAAGTACCTTACCAGGCTCGCCGCAACCACAACCAACCTACCGAAACGGCTGAGGCAAACAGCAAAAATGTAGCTGTCAGGCAAAGACTGCTTGGTGCTCCTAGCAAGGCCCAGGTTGTCTTGATTGCCCCTGGGGAGGCCATAAAATAGTAGACACTAAAAGCTGCATAAACAAAAACCAGATTGACTCGTCGCACACGTAGCCAATTTCCTTGACAGCATAGGCTTTTGCGTATGAGCACATAAAGACAGCATGACAAGGCCATGCACAAAGCAAACACACCATAGATAAAGAAAGCCTTCAGGAGTACTGGATATGCATGGAAATCTATTAACTCTGAAAGAACCAAATAGGCAAACACAAACCCCGGAAAAACACTGATAAAACTACTGACGGCTAACCCGGAAGGACTATTGTTTTTAGCATCACCTTGTTTTTTGCTTGCAGAAAGCACCTTCAAGTCCAAACACTGCCGGGTGCAACCTCCACATTGCAACTGGCGTGCTCCATCAGTTGCACCAACCTGACATAACGTGTTGTTTCCATACAGCAAAGAACTCATCCCATAAGCATTTTCTACAGGATAAACTGGACAAATAGAACTACACCAGCCACTCTTAAAGGGCAACAGGAGCCCTAGTACAAAAGCAGTCCCAGCAATCACAACAAGTAAAATAACCAATGAGCGATTATTGCTGTTAAACAACAAGAGACGTGCAGGCACCAAAGCAAACAAGGCAAACATAGCACAATAAAGTCCATGTTTCGCCAACCAGAGTTGTAAGCTTGGCCTGCTAACGTGCAGGCGATATGGAGAGGCATGCCTTTTCATTTTGTAGTGCAAACGATGCCCAAGCACATTAAAAAAAGCCAGTGGGCATATGTTGCGCCAAAGGGTTGGCACAACCAGCAATATCATTGGTACCACAGGCACAATGACCTTCCAAAAAACTGCCAGTGGGGTAGTATCTTCCAGTCCTAACCTCAATGGCTGGTTATCTATCAAAAGCCATATGAATGCACCAAGCACAACAACTGCTGTAATTCTAAGCAAGCTCACCATATAAATCCAATGAGGTGTCCTCAAGTTGTTCTTGTGGAAAAAAGAAGTCTGAGATGTGTGATTAAAGGTAGTAGACATACAACAGATGCTTAGCTATCAGTTAACGTTACTTGCTATTTACCCAAATCCTTACCTGTTTAATTAGCCCAGGCTATCCTGAGCTACACCTGTTGTTGAGAGTACTTGCATTTAACTCCTTGGGCCTCTTAAGTTTGCCCCCACCACAGCCTGCTCTATTGAGGAAATTTGCTTGAGGGTGCGGATAACAGCATCCTCATTTAAGGAGATGCTATCAATCCCTTGCTCAACTAAGAATTTAGCAAAGTCTGGATAATCACTGGGAGCTTGACCACAAATTCCTATCTTTTTGCCAGCACGTTTAGCTCCAGCTATGGCATAGCTAATTGTTCTCATTACAGCCTCATTACGCTCATCAAACAAAGGTGCCACTATTTCTGAATCACGATCCAGCCCTAACACTAGCTGTGTCAAATCATTAGAGCCTATGGAAAAACCATCAAAGATTTCTGCAAAACAATCAATAGCTACAACATTGGCTGGCAGTTCACACATGACATACACTTCTAAGCCATTTTCTCCTTGATTTAGACCATGCTGGCGCATCTCAGCAATGACTCGGCGTCCTTCTTGTGCTGTTCGACAAAACGGCACCATGACCTTAACGTTGGTAAGTCCCATCGTTTCTCGAACATTCTTTATCGCTTGGCACTCTAGCGCAAAACCATCACGATACCGATCATCATAATAACGACAGGCCCCCCGAAAACCAATCATAGGC
>JACQVM010000184.1 GCA_016209785.1 Candidatus Melainabacteria bacterium
CTCCTCCCCTTATGATTTGGCATTATTGAGCTTGGTGTAAGTCCTAGGAATTGCACCGGACAAGGTTGGCTCATTGATAAGGCCTTAACTGTCCTGAATATCTTTTGGTTTGTTGCCTGGCTATTTTGTAGTATGCTTGAGGTGCGCTTGACAGGGGGTAAAGTTGAGCCAGGTTTTGTCCACCATTACTGCTGCCGCAGCTCTGGCTCCGGAGAGGCCTAGATTGGGACAGATTTCTTTCATTAATAGTTTGCCGGTGGTCTTTCCCATTGAGCAAGGACAGGTTGAGCTTGCTGCCAATGTGGTCTATGGGACTCCGTCAATGCTCAATGACGCCTATGTCCAAGGCAGTCTAGATATTGGTGCAATGAGCTCATTTTGTTATCTCAGCGAAGGCTGCTTTGAACTTGTGCCTAATTTGTCCATATCTTCAGAAGGTGCAGTAGGGAGTGTTTTGTTTTTTTCTAAGGTGAGTCCTGACAAGCTGGGTGGTGTAAGAATTGCTGTTCCGGCTGCTTCGGCAACGTCGGTTAATCTGCTTAAGATTTTGCTCTTAGAGCAACTAGGTTTAATGCCAGAGTTTGTTGTTGAGGAGGCACCCAACCTTGAAGATCCATTGGTCTCAGGTGCACTAGTCATTGGGGATTTGGCGCTAGAGGTTGATGGTGTCTGGTCAAACAAGTATTGGCGAGCAGATCTAGGGCAGTGGTGGCTGAGTCAAACAGGACTGCCCATGGTTTTTGGGCTTTGGGCTGCAAGATCTAACTGGGTCAAAGCCAATTATGAGAGCTTTTCCTTAATATCTCAGCAACTTTTAGCTTCAAAACAAATGGGGTTGACTACTTTATTGCCAATGATCATCACCGCTGCGTGTGCAAGGGGCAAACTGTCAGCACAACGTGTTAAGAGGTACTTTCAACAGCAGCTATGTTTTGAGCTTGGTACTAGACACTTTGAAGGTCTTGAGTTGTTTCGTAGATTGTGCAGCAAATACGGCTTGCTTAAATAGACAAGCGACTCCAGAGCCACAACGTTAGGGAGGCGTGCAAACAGGCTGTGCTCGGGAATAATTGCAGGACACTCCACTCGTCGATGCTCCGAACAGGGGCGACAGCCCAGGAGGCTGGGACCAGGTCAAGAGCCCTAGTGTTGCAAAGCCAACCCTGGCTTCCAAGACGCCCAGAGCGCTTGGTAGCCGGACCATTTCAGGCATTTTTGACAATACACCCAATACGTAATACAATGTGCTACATAGGAGTAGAGAAGGTAGCTGATGCGCCGCTTGCCATCCTCGTGTAATGAGCACCACATTTCCGACACAGAGATAGATGAGGTTTTTTACGGACTGCTCCAACCGAGTGTTGAAATTCCGCTTCAGCCGAGAGACCATGGCAAACGAGTTCTCTATGTGGGATTCACCTCTGCTCGCGTTTCCCTCGTTGAGGTGGGTGTCGAAGACCAAAACGGAGAACTCGTAGTTTTCCATGCCAGAGAAGCAACTGGAGCTAGTATCAAAGCTTATGAGGAACAGACCTAATATGGAAGACCTAAGCAAAGAAATGATGCCTGGCAAGCCCGTATCACCAAAGATGCGAGCGTTGCTCGATAAGGAAAAGAATGAAACGCGCAACCGCATCATCGAACGCGGCATTGTACATTTTCGCGCAGACACAGAGTTCATGGCAGCGCTGCTTGATGCAGCCGAGCATTTGAAAATTGCTCCTGGTACTCTTTGTCGCCGCATTGTCTGGGAGCATCTGAAGTCGCTGCAGTCAGCACCATCTCACGACTTTGCTCAAGTTGAGCTGCTGCCGGATGTTAGCGAGGCTCTAATCCAGAAACTCGAAGCAATTCAGGAGCTGCTTTCACGGGCGGTTCTCAGTCGTACTTCAACGCCAGGCGCAAACCTCCCGCCCGAAGTTGCAACTCTTGCCAGTGAACTAAAAAGCGGGCAAGATGAGATTCGAGGTGAGTTACGTGAAATCCATGCACGCCTCGTTGGTCCTGCAAAGAAATCCAAGCGACGCTCTGGCTAGGAGATTCAATTCTCCTTATGTTCAACATAGCCATCCCTATGGCTACCCGCTTGCCCGGAGACTGGCATAAAGGAGTGGTGTAAGGTTATTGAGATAACAGAGGAGGCTGACACGCTACTTAAAATCGACTGTGTTCGCCTTGAAGATCTCTCCGAGTTCAATCCCTTGAAACAGTCAATACTAAAAGATTGGCAGATCTTGTTTGAAAGGAAGCAATATGAATGATGCTGCCATAAGTGGTTCCCTTGCAACAACCGGCAAGGCTCTGAGCTCGCTTGAATTAATGGCATCCGAGCCTATGCAAGCAAATCGTGGGAACATTGATGCCACCATCGGGCGATTTGAGTTTACTGTCGAGCTGTTCTGGAAGCTTTTAGAACGCATACTTCAGTCACTTGGACGTGAAGTTGTTTATCCCAGAGACATACTCAGAGAAGCATATGCAGGCAAGTTAATTAACAACGAAGATACCTGGTTGAACATGCTCCAGGATCGGAATTTAACTTTGCACACCTACGACGAAGAACTTGCCGACAAAATATATCAGAATATCAAGAA
>JACQVM010000016.1 GCA_016209785.1 Candidatus Melainabacteria bacterium
GATTGCTTATTGTCTTCTAGGGTTAGTCATGTGGTTGTAAATCGTTCTTTATGTTCTTAGCTTGATATAAAATGAAATTCTGTAATGTCCGTATGAAGAGGTTGTATGGAGCTTGTTATGCCGTTTAAGAATATTCTTGTGGCCTTGGATGGTTCTGAATATAGTCAGATTGCGGCTAATTATGGACTGTGGTTAGCCCTTGAGTTGGAGTCGCAACTGAATGGGCAGCATGTGGTTGACCCACGCATGGTTGACTTTTTTGTAGCACCAGAGTTTGCTGAAGAGTTGGGGTTTAGCCAGTCAGTGGAAACCTCCGAGAAGGTTTTTCGGGCTTTGAAGAAAATAGGACAGATAATCCTGGATTTGTTCTCGAAAGAGGCCTTTGCACGTGGTATTAAAACCAATACTTTCCTTGATGTTGGTTATGTGATCGAGGAGATTGTAAAACGCTCGAGCAATCACGATCTGGTCATTGTTGGGCATCGTGGACGTGGTCACAAGAAATCTCCTGCAGAGCTCATGACAGGCTCCATTGCAGAGCGTGTTGTTATTGAGTCATCCAGGCCAGTTCTTGTGGGGTTGCACCCAGTGGATGCAGTGGAACAGATTCTTGTTGCCTATGATGGAAGTGAGCCGTCACGTGGTGCGCTTCTACTGGCCGAGCGTCTGGCAATTAGCACCGATAAGCGCCTGAAGGCAATGATAGTAATTGCGTCGGCTGAACAAGCTGCAAGTGCTAAGCTTACAATTGAACAAGGTGAATCATATTTGCGGGAGTTCCACAATCAGGATATCTTTTTAATTCGAGAAGGACATGCAGCACGCACCTTAATCGATTATGCAAGCGCAACCAACAGCTTGTTGGTTCTTGGAGCATATGGTTTTCGCAGGCCCGAAGAAACAGTGCTTGGGAGCACCACCACATACATAGTACGCCGCGCCAAGACAAGCATTTTAGTGTATCGCTAGCACCATACCCAGTGGCAAGCAGAAAAACTGAAAGATAGGCAAGGATGTCCACTACTGGAGATCCTTGCCAAAAGTTGGGCAACGGTGCACCAAGTGCCTACTTGGTTTCGGAGGAAGTTTCTTTAGAGCTTTCTTTCTTTTCTTCCTTAGAGTTGTTCCCTTCCTTCTTAGCTACCTTTTTTGCCTCTTTCTTTGCCTCTTTTTTTGCTTTCTTGGCTTCTTTGGTTTCTTTGCCTTTCTTCTGGGTTGTTTCTTCCGTCTTGGCTTGTTCGGAAGTCTCTTGAGCCAGTTGGGCACTTCCTTTATCTGTTTCGGCGCTCAAAACAAATTGAGTGCCATATATTCCTGAAGTGATAAGTGTGGCCAGCGCTGTCCCAACTGCTAATTTAGCTGTTAATCGCATCTTGTTAATATCCTCCCTCTTGAACAATGTACGTCTCCTAAGGACTCCAAATTATACTGCCTGTCTGATTGGCTCTTATGACATTATTCACATCCACATATACTGCATAGCCAAAAGATATCAACCACATGGCTAACATGGGATAAATGTGATGAATAACACATATCTTTTCATTCGAGTCCTTGCTGTGCTCTCAAGTTGCATAGCCACCTGTGACACTACAATCTACACTTGGGTTTACTTGAGATGCTTCTTGATGACACTGGTTCGCGAACTTGGCGCTGAAGGACTGTTGTCAAATGGCCTCCGATTTTGAAATTGCACAATCTGTAAACCTGCCATGTTGATTCGTCAGGACGTGTGGTCAGACTGTTTTAACAGAACTTTTCCTGGCAGGCTGTGTAGTGAGTGATAGCTAGCAATTGCCAAGGTAAGCCCACAGCTTTAGTAAGGTCATGGGCTGTTTACTAGCATGCGCAGGGGCAGCCCGTGAGTGCACAGAAGGAGGAAACATTACTATGTGGTCAATTACTAAAAGGGCAAGGAAACAAACAGGGGCAGCTTTTGCTGTCTTAGTGACGGTAAGCTCAGTGCTAATTGTAGGTGCACTAGGGCTTTTGGCTGCAGAGATAGTGAGAGCAAATATGGCCAGACAGGAGCTGACCGCAGTGTGTAATGCTGCTGCGTTAGCTGGTGCAACTGCAATGGCAAGTTATAATCCTCCAAATGGCAACTTTGATGAAAGTTATGCTTCAGATGCTAAAGCAAAGGCTGCAGAGGCTGCAGCAAGGTCATTTCAGGGAAATAGCATCATGGGAGTTTCTCTAACATCTGCTGCCGTAAGCACCGGTGAAGATCTTCAGCTCACAGATGGTCAGGTTGCTGAAGCTAGGGTTGAATTTGTTGCCCAGGGCACAGGAACTGCCGTAAAGATAACCGGGGCTGTTAATCTTACCCCAATGTCTGGTGCATTTCTTTCGATTGGTGTGTCAACTCTGACTGCTAATAGCACCGCGACAATACCAAAGCTGGATGTAGTGTTTGCAATGCATGTCTCTGGAGATCTAGACGATGACACTTTGGCTCAATTGTTGCAGACCTGGACGGAAACTAAAACAGAAGAATCAACATCATCAACTACCAGTACTCAAAATACTTATGCTATAGCATGCGAAGGTATGCCTGAAGACTGGGCTCCAGCCCCTCAAGAAAAAAGTGGTGAAGTTATTACCACCACAACTACTACTACAACTACAACGGTCCCGATGGCAAAGGAAATATCGCCAATAAAGCCAATTCGTGATCTTATTAAGCCTGCTAATGGCTATTCGCCTCTTAGGTTGTGTGATTATGGCCTCTATAATTTCAATGGAAAATTAGCTGCAGATCCTTCCTTAGGAGAACAAGCAGCTAGCGATTACACGACTCTTGTGGTTGTAGGTCCAGATGCTGATGGAGATCAACAGCCGGATAACACTGCCGCCAAAGATGCTTGGGTCAGCTATGGTATGAATTCTCAACAGTATAGATCAGAGGTCTCAAAATGTTTGCAGCCATGGAATGATGTGTTTGCAGCTTGCAACAACTTCTTCTCGATTTTTAAAACCAACTCGGACGCTCATTTCGGGCTAGTGACCTACGAAAGGTCAGTTGGCACAACCAAGGACTCCAAGGTACAGTATAATGCCACCAGCGATGAATCTGAGTATCCAAAATCAAGCACTAAGACAGCTTACGATCTCCCAGCTATTGCACTTGATTCAGCGAATAACAACTACGATGTAATTTCAGAAAGCCTATCTAAGTTACGTCCATTGGTAGATGAAGTAGGTAGCAATGGTGAAGAAGGGACCAGCATTGCTGGCACGTTAGCTAACTGTATTGCCCAGTTGTCTCCAGACAGTGTTAGGCAGGGAGCAAAAAAGGCCATCGTTTTGTTTACTGCAGGTGTGGATAGCCAGGGAGATGTTGCTGCCCAAGCTTCTGCTGCTAATAGCGCAGGTATTCCAATATACACTATCGGGCTGGCGCACCGAGCTGAGCTTAAGGCAGATATGGAAGCGCAACTGCGAACCATTAGTAGCGCGGCCGGACATGGTGGAACATATTATGTTGTAACTGATGCTAAACAACTAAATGCAGTGTTTGAAAACATTGCACGATCTTTGGTATCACAAGCACAACTTGCAGAAGCAAAATAACACTAAAGGCTTAGCCCATAGTGTGATTGGCTTTTAAGAGCAGCTTTCAACAAGCAATGCAGCAGCCAACAGTAACTCTGTTGGCTGCTGCTCAAATATCGTGTATAAAGCTAATCCAGCCAATGCAGCCGCTAACGAGCACGTATGCTCACTTACCACACTGATCAGCAATCCGTCCTACTTATGCCTAGGCAGTGCTTAGCCTAGCGCTTAGGTTTGGATGGATTGACTACAAGCTGACGACCGTCAACATTGTGACCGTTGAGGTTTCGGATGGCTGCTTCAGCTTCAGCCTCTGTCCCCATCTCAACAAATGCGAACCCGCGCTTTCTGCCAGTATCGCGATCGGTCGGGATCGCCACAGAAACAACCTTTCCAGACTGAGCGAACAGCTCCTCAACGCCAGCTTCGTCAAGGTTGTATGAAAGGTTGCCTACAAATAACTTCGTTTTCATTTGGTCTTCAGTAGCACTATTCTCTGCCAACTAGATCTTTGGCTGAGGGGGCTCTCTAGCTTTGTAGCCCCACCTAAGTATGACAGGTCTTGCCTAGTTTTAACAGTTGGTAGTGGTTATAGATCTCTTGTGCTTGCACTTCATCCAGGCATTCTTCTAATGCTGGCATAAGTCCTGCATCTTCTTTAGCTGCATGGGCAGGAAGCTCAGTTATAAGGGCATTGCCTTGTCGGTAAAACATTTCCCAGTTACTTTGCGGAAGTGGTACCGAAGATGAGAAAATCTTAAGCACGACTGGTCTTATTTGTTCAATTAGTTCAACTATTATCTTGTGATCTTCCAACAGAACCTCTATCAGATCACCGTAGCCTTCCTGGACCATAATCGGAAAAAGCTCTTGCTCTTCGATGGCAAAGTGATTGGGAATATTACTTTCTAGGGCACACTTAAGATCGGCTACTATTCTTGCTGCGTCATGGGATGTCCAATCTGGCTGCTGAGTAATGCTATGAGCCTGCAAGAAATTTTTAAAGCGTTCAAGCAGTGCCTGTACGTTTTGATGCTCAAGCGATAGACATTTGCTTATCATGTACTGATACTCCAGGATTGCCACTTTGGCTATTGGGACTCGACATCTTGGCCATTAAGGATTTTTCTAAGGCCTTGATTAGGTAAAACATGGACTGGGTCACAGGTACTGCGATTTGCTGCCGTTGGGCGTACTCGGTAAGCTTGCCTGCTAGGTGCCAAATCTCAGTTCGTCTGCCATTTTCAATATCGACCAGCATTGACGGTTTGTGATTGCCACCTTTGCTTAAGTAGGCAACTGCTTTGTCCAAGAAATCTTCATTAAGGGCAAAACCATTAGCTTGGCAAATCAGCATGCCTTCACGGATAACTTCTGTGACCATTGATTGAAGTTCAGCTTCTGCCATTGCTTCTGACATTGTGGTGCGGGTCAGTGTGCAGACGCAGCTCAGGCATGTGTTGAGGATGGCCTTCTTAAACACTTCTTTGGTTATGTCTTCTACAAATTCAACCTTCATGCCAGCTTTGTTGAGGTGACCTATGATTTGATGAGCCATACTTGTCTGACTGGGGCATACACAGGAAAGAAAATGTGGCTCATTGAGGAAATTAACCGTTACGCCGCTATCTTGGCCGTAGCTCACACCAAAGTTAAGCACCATGCGATATGCTTGTTCTGCTCCTAACACTTGAGCAATTTCCTTTTCGGTGTCAATGCCATTTTGGCAACTTACAACTGCAGAACTTGCAAGTGGTGAATTCTTTATTTGTAAAAGAAGATCTTTGAGCACATAAGTTTTAACGGAAACAAGAATTACCTCTGGTGCAGACTCTACAAAGTCAGTGAAGGAGGTATAAACCTCATTAAGGACCGTCTCGGCCTTATAACCGCCACTAATCCTTAAAGGTTTGCCTTTGATGAGTGCCACTAGCTGGGGATTGTTGTCCAGTACTGATACACGATGTCCGCTTTCATGAAGTAGCGCTGCAAAGGTTGCACCCACAGGGCCTATCCCAATTACTCCAAAGTGCATAAATCATCTCCTTAAAAAATTCATGAGATTTACTAGTAACAATCTCCCAAACACACAATGGTCTTCATTGGCGGAGGGCAGTCA
>JACQVM010000017.1 GCA_016209785.1 Candidatus Melainabacteria bacterium
AATCCTAGTTCAATAAGACGCTGACCCCATCTGTCTGGGTGATCCGGCGGCAAAATTAGAAGCTTCTGTTGACGAAGATAATAGTTAAGTTGCTCTGTAGAAATATATCCAGCAGCAACTAACAGTTCGCCTAAGGGAATATGATTGGTCTTAGTATTGTGTTGTATTTCTAGCGTAGTGTCTAATGTTTCCAGGGTAATGAGCCCTGCAGCTACCAACATTTGGCCTATCTTAGGACGGCAGTATCCATCTTGATGGTTACTGCTGTCTTCACCAGTGCCTTCAAATTTGCTTTCGTAAGCCTTGCGTATTTCAGGGTCCTTAAGTTGCTCGAAACTCTCGCTTAGCCGTTGGCGTGCTATCTGAACTTGTTTCATTACAGTGCAAGGGCAACAAATGTCCTGAGAATTAAGAGACTCCGTAAGTCTTGCGTATGAGCGCTTAATTTCTGTCAACGATGCCCCTTCTTCTATCCCCAAGAGAAGATAGATGTTACTCATCGTGCCCCCTCCTCTCAGACCGCACAATTATTTCTTGGACAAACCAACCTTACTGGATGAAAAGGCAAAAGGGTTGCCAAGTGATACCCTTAACTAGCTTGACACTGAGCAGAGTAGCTGTCAAGCTCAGGAAAACCAGAGATGGCTATTAGTTCTAGCTTGATAGCTATTGTGTTTGTTCTGAGTTGTGAAGCTCAGGCAGCGGGGATGCCAGGAGATCATATGGCTTAGCAGCAATAACCTTTACTGGTAGGAAATCCCCTAAGGCTATATTGGCTGTTGCATGTGGGTAGATGTAAACCAGGTTGTCTATGTCAGGGGCATCCCACTGGCTGCGCCCAAAGTAATGCCCTTTGGCTTCATCAAATCCTTCAACCAGAACCATTATCTCTTGACCTATCAGGGCTTGATTAAGCTCAAGTGAAATTTCATGCTGGGCTTCCAGGAGGCTTTGGCGGCGTGCGTCTTTAACTGGCTGAGGAATTTGGTCTTTTCTTTGACCGCTAGGCATCTCCTGTTCACGAGAGTAAGCAAAAACTCCCAGGCGGTTAAGGCGTTGGTTACCTACAAAGTTCAGTAGATGTTTAAAGTGTTGCTCAGTCTCGCCAGGAAAGCCAGTAATAAATGTAGTGCGAATGGCTACGTCGTCAATAAGCGTGCGTACCTGCTCAATTGTTTTGTCTGGGTCTAGCGGCCTGCCCATGGCTAAGAGGATGTCTGGATGGCTGTGTTGCAGGGGTATGTCGATGTATTTAACAACTTTAGGTAGAGTAGCAATGGTTTTTAGCAGATGGGTGCTTGTTTGGGAGGGGTAAAAGTACATTATGCGAATCCAGTTAAGTCCTTCGATAGAATGCAATGCCTCAAGAAGTTCTGGTAAGGCCATGCGATTGTAAATATCTAGGCCATAGTAAGTTGAATCTTGCGAAACAAGGATAATTTCCCGTACACCATTTTCTACCAGCTCCTGAGCTTCACAGACTAAGGATTCAATAGTGCGTGAGCGGAATGGTCCACGTAAACGGGGAATAATGCAAAAGGTACATTTGTGATTGCACCCTTCAGCAATCTTAAGATAGCTATAGGCACCCATGTTGGTTTGCAGGCGTGGCCTAACATTGTGCCAGTCAGTATCTATGCTATTGCTTACCTCTACTGGACGTGCTTTCTGGCTAGATGTTATAGCCTCTACAACCTCAACAATTTTGTGTATGTTGCCTGTTCCTATGAGAGCCCTGGCCTCAGGGAGCTCTTTTAAGAGTTCTTCTTTAAAGTGTTGAGCTAAGCAACCAGCAATAATGAGTTCTTTTCCTTGGTTTGCTAGTTCTACAAGCGTGGCCACAGATTCCCGTCTAGCATCTTCAATAAAAGAGCAGGTGTTTACCAAGCATATGGTAGCCTCGTCGTTGTCAAATGTAACTTGGAAGCCAGCTTTGTTAAGCATCCCAAGCATTACTTCTGTATCGGTGGTGTTTTTAGGACATCCCAAGGACACTACCCCTATCTTGGGGTTTTTCATAGGCTTAGTTCTCCAAGACTAATGTTGGTTATTCAGTATCGAGGCGTCCTTCGCTATAACGATATGGTACGTCAATGGTTCTACTTGTGCCGCCAAGCGACTCTCCAGGAATGTACTGTCTTTGTGCTGTATCGTCGATGCTGCGATAGCGACCGTGTCTTGCTTCAAGTCCAGTAGCTTCTTCGGCTTTTCTCCAACTGGTCTTTTTAACCGTGGTAACGGGTTTGACAGTTGTGATTGGTTTGTCTTCTTCTTTGTTACTGGCACCGGCTATCGTTGCTGACCTGGCCATGAAAGTTCTCTCTGCAACCTGTCCAGCTTCGCCAATGGCTTCCATCTTACCCTGGAAGTCAACAGTTAAGCTACCCCCATTTCCTGCTCGCACGCGCAGTCCCTGGGAATCTTGGAAGTCACGCCGCTCGCCTTGTTCAAGGTAACCTGTATACAGGCTTTCACCGGTTGAAACGGATTTGACTTCTACCCAAACATGTTGTGCTGCTGACAAGGAAATACGGGCATCGCTAGTCTCAGATGTGTCGGCTATTGTGTTGTTAGCTGCCCCAGATGCCGGTCTTTGATTGGCGGACAAACTTAACTTCGATGTGGTTTCCCTCAGAGCCACTAACGACGGGTCTTGTTGATTAACCTGATTGTTGAGCTGGGTCATTGTGAGGTAAGAAATTAAGCCAACAATTACAACTATCCAAATAGCATTGAAGTAAATTGTCTTAAACGTTGGTGGCTCACGGTCTACCTTTACCCGTCCCAGGTATTCTGCAGCAGTATAGTCGCTTGCTGTAGCAGCTTGCTTGGTCCAGCGATGGTGTACTACTTCTTGATTGGACTGGGCAGCATTGCGGTATTCTTCGGAGAATTGATGGCCGTCTAAACTTACGCATTCGGCATAGCGTTTAATGTAGCCAGCAACATAGACAGGCTCTGGCAGATCATCATTTTGTCCACTCTCAATGGCCTGAAGATGACCTATAGGGATCTTAGTTCTTTCATGAATCTGCTTAAGAGAAAGACCCTCAACTTCACGAGCTGTCTTCAATTTCTGACCAATTTGCTCGAGTGACATATGGCACCAGACTCCAATTGCCTAATTTCAGAATGAGTGAGATAACGCCAAGATCCAGGAGTCATCTCACCCAATTGTAACTCACCTATACCTACTCTGACCAAAGAGGATACCCGGTAGCCAAGCTGTGCGCACATGCGCCGTATCTGGCGATTGCGGCCTTCTTTCATGACCAGGCAGAAGGTGGTTGATGACTCATCTTGTCTTATTAAGGTAACTTTGGCAGGAAGAGTGCGACCATCAGACAACAACATACCTGTGGAAAGTAGCTTAAGCTCGTTGCTTGTCAGCTTGCCTTGTACCGTAACCATATATTGCTTTGACAAATGATGTTTTGGGTGAGCAACCCTTTGAGTAAAGTCACCGTCATTGGTGAGAAGAATGAGACCTTCACTCATCATGTCTAGCCTGCCAACTGGACGCAGATGACGTAGTTTTGCTGGAAGAAGATCTACAATGCTTCTTCGGCCTTTCTCATCGCTAAGCGTTGTTACAATACCGCGTGGTTTATACATCAGCACATAGGCAAAATTGGCAATCTTAAGCAGCTTGCCATCAACGCACACCTTATCGGATAACGGATTTACAGTCTGACTGAAGTCTTTGTTAATTTTGCCGTTGACTGTTACCCGGCCAAGAGCAATTAACTTGTCTGCATTCCGACGAGAGCACAGCCCCGCTTTGGCAATAGCTTGATTGAGTCGAAACGACTTGTTGCCCGTATCCATGGACATAGATATAACACACAACGCCCAGTCCATGACGGTACCGTCAGTGGTGTAGATGCGAGAAGACCCTGGCGTTAACGCCGGGGGTTTGACAACAGTCTGTCTTAATTGACTTCTGTTTCTTCTACTAGTACTTTTGCCCCTTGTCCTGCGAGCTCGTCTAGCTTGCAGGTAAGTTGTTCTTTAGTTTCTTTGACACTGGCTGAAGCTTTCTTAATTGCCTCAGTTCCCTTGGATTGGATGTCGTGGATAGTGTGCCCGGTCTGCTCTTTAAGTTCAGTCAAGGACTCACTGGCCTGCCGGTAAAGATCCTCTGAGCTCTCGGCAATTTGCTTTCTAAGATCTGCGCCTGTCTTAGGAGCCGACACAATCCCAAATAAGTATCCAAATATACCGCCAACAATAAGTCCTTCAAGAAATCTACTGACTGAGTTGGACATTTTTTTCTCCTGTGTCGCAAGTGATTTGCTTGGGCTCACCTAAAGACTCATTTTCCTTCTTGCTAGATAGATATGCCTTTACACCAGCCAGAAGCCCAGCACCGAATATGCCGGATTGTTTTCTTGCTTGCTGTGCTGCCTGACCAAATGATCCAGCTACATCTTCAACTTTGTGTCCTACTTCTGTAACTCGCTCGGCAGTGGCAGAGCGAAGCTGGTTAACGCTGGCCAAAACTTGTTGAACCTCTGTTAGGGTAGGTTTAATCTCAGTTTGCAGTGTCTCGGCTAGCTTTTCCCAAGCATATAAGGTGCGATCCACCTGCGATCTCAAAGAGGAAACCGTGCTGGTCACAAGCAAGGCTGAAACAGCTAAAAGCACTAAGGCCACAACTATAAAGGCGTTAAGTGTTTGAGAAGGATCCACTTTCCACCGGCCTATTAGTGATGCTGAAATGGCAGCACCGATGAACCACCAAGCTCTAATTCTTCACGCTTTTTTGCTGCAGCTAGCTTGCCTGCTGCAACAGCACGCTTGAGGCGCATGGTTTGTTCTTCAATGACCAGTTGCAGAA
>JACQVM010000018.1 GCA_016209785.1 Candidatus Melainabacteria bacterium
CGTCAACATTAACCATAACCTTAATTGACCCAGCCATGGCAGATGGCGCTGAGCTGCTACCCTTTGTGAGGCGGACCGGAGCCCGGGACATTGAGGTTACACACGAAAACTACAGTACGCTTTTCCAGATTATGTTAGCAATTGGAGCAATAGCGTCCTCTCGCAAAGATACCTATTTCTAGGACAGCTACCGGTTTGCCTGGATAACATCCTGATTAAATTTTGTATATTTTGATGCTTTCGCGAGAGATGTTTTGGTGTCGGGGGTAATTAACCATTGACGGCACTACTTACTAGGGGCTTCCGGAGCCACTATGTTTCATCCCTCCTCACAGCATGTTTCATTCAGGCAACAAGTAATTGCCTTAAGCCAAAGTTATCCATGCCCGCGCTGTACTTCAGGCATGATGGAGCCCTATGGGTTTACCGAAACCTTTTTGTGCAATACCTGTAACAGAACATTTGTACCATTAAAAGGTGGACGTTTCCTGTACCCTGCCCGACACTTAGGTTGGCGCATAGCCCCAATTTTTTGGTGGGATGGCTTCCGTTGGCACTGGTCGGGCACAACGGCAACACCGAGGCAATTGTTTTGGATTGTGGCATTAAGTCTCTTGCCAGTCATTCTTGTCAACCTGGCTATTTGCCTAAACTGGTGGACTGAACAGCCCCGCTGGTGCAATCCAGTTTTGCTTAGCCCATCGCTTGCACTCACAAGCATTCAGGTCATATATTTCTTAAGCTGGGATTTTAAGTTCCTCAAGCGCAAAAGAAGCTAGGCATCGAGAGCCTGGGCGGCAATAGTGACAAGTAACTCAACTTCATGCCACGTCCCGGTCATGCTTGAGAAAAGCATGCAGTTACTTGCCGTGCGGTCAGGATTGGTGTGGGTGGACGCTACTGCCGGCGGTGGTGGACACCTAACAGAAATACTACGCAGGACCAACAACTCAGGCACTGTAATTGGCATTGATCGCGATCCCACAGCCATTGGTGCCTTAAAAGCCAAGTTGGGTCAGACAGCCAAGCTTGTTCAGGCCAATTACAGCCAAATAGAGTCCATACTTGAGGGACTGGGAATAGAAAAGGTTGATGGTGGCATTATTGCTGATCTCGGGATGTCTTCAATGCAAATTGAAGAAGCTGTCCGGGGCTTTAGTTTCTTAAACGATGGTCCTCTAGACATGCGTATGGACCCAACCACCAAGATAACAGCCGCAGAACTTGTAAACACCTTACCAGAGCGACAGTTGGCAGACATAATATATCAATATGGGGAAGAGCGCTTGAGCAGACAAATAGCCAGCGCCATTGTAGAGTCACGCCCAATTAGTTCAACAGCCCATTTGTCCTCGATCATCTCCCAATGTGTCAGGCGGCGCTCACGTTCATCTTACAGCCTGCACGATCGCTTACACCCAGCAACGAGAACCTTTCAAGCCTTGCGCATTGCTGTAAATGACGAACTGGGTAGTTTGGAAAAGTTTTTGCTGAGCGCTATCAAGATACTCTCAACTGGCGGGCGCATTGTCGTAATTACATTCCACTCTCTCGAAGATCGGCTAGTTAAGCAAATTTTCAGACAAGCAGCCCAGGATTGCATCTGCCCTCCACGGCAGCCTGTCTGCACTTGCCTTAAGCGTCCCGAGTTACTGATAATCACCAAAAAACCTGTGACACCTGATGATATAGAAGTCCTTGCCAATCCCCGTAGTCGTAGTGCTAAACTACGCTGTGGAGAAAAGGTGGCTCAGGAGTATATATGCAGACAGTCCTATCTGCCAAGCACCATCAAACCAAAGAGTTAGCGCACGGAAATAGCCGGATAGCGTATTCACAAGCAAAATATAAAGGTACGCTCCAACATTCTCAGTTTAAGCCATATCTTGTACCTACAAGGAAAAGCCGAACGACTCCGCTGATTGTTCGGGTTAACTACGTATTAAGAACTACCTTGGTAGCATTGTGCGGACTGGCCATCCTTGGGTATGGGCTTGACGTAGCTGTATCAAATGACGTGGGCAGGCTTCAAGAACAAGCACGCAGATTGAGCGAGCAGAATACAGAGCTGTCCGCTCAGTTGTTACGAGTAATTTCCTTCCAGGGCATACAGGATAGTGTTCTTGGTCGTTTTGGGCTTAGAGTTCCTGATAAGGTGTTAATTGCTAAGGAGATACAACCATATCCTCTTACGGCCTTTACACCTCAGAAGCACCATCTACCACTTTTGGCTGGCTATTGAGGTGTGAATATTGCAGCCAGCTAGTGGCTGTCCTGTGAGGCAATATGCCTGGACCGCTTATGCAAACGCCTGTAGAGAATCCTGCCAACAGGGCTCTTAGACAGCCCAGGTCCCCGTTGTGGAGACTACGCATCTGGCAAGTTGTGCTTTTGTTGGGGCTCTGTGTAATCTCATCACGGCTTTATTATCTACAAATTGTTAAGGGCCCTGAACTTACCCGCAAAGCCACCATGCAAAGGCAGCAAAGTAATTTGCTTGTTCACCGTGGCGCCATTACAGATAGGCATGGACTACCACTAGCTGTAGACACCACCCGCTATGATGTTTATTTACATCCTGCTTTATTGAAAGTACCAATCGCTGATGCCTGTGAAATACTGGCTCGGATTACTCACACAGACGCAAGCAAGCTAAGGCACCTTGCTGGGTCAGGTTATCCTGTTGTTACTGTAGCCCGATATCTCGGACGAGAAGAAATGGACGAGCTGCAGTCCTTAAACTGGACAGGTATTGACATAGTTCCACGCTCATTCCGCCATTACCCAGAAGGCAAGCTTGCAGCCCACATACTTGGCTATGTAAACATGGACACCCAAGGGCAAGGAGGGGTTGAACAAGCTGAAGAAGTTTTGCTGACGGATACAGGCAAAATAAAAAAACCTCAACTCGATGGACGCGGACGACCAATTTTGTCCCCTGACACAGCACCCATCATGGAGATTACACCACCTTTGGGAAGACAAGTAGAGTTGACCATAGATAACTACTTGCAACATCTGTCTGAAAAAGAACTAGCCGCCATGGTTAAGC
>JACQVM010000219.1 GCA_016209785.1 Candidatus Melainabacteria bacterium
CACCTCCTGACTCGCTCTGGGTGCTTCCGGCTGGAGCGAGAGTCGCCGGGTGGGACTTGGTACCCACGAAACCTGTGTACCTTGGCAGGGCACACGCAATAATGCTAGCGAACGCAGCATCAAGCCAATGGTGCTCAGCAGGCGCAACTGGCTCTTCGCCGGTTCCGAAGAAGGTGGACAAACTGCTGCTACGATCATGAGTGTCATCGAAACCTGCAAGCGCCTTGGTATCAATCCCTTTGAGTTCTTGAAGGATGTTCTGACTCGGTTCCCTTCTGCCAAGACTTCCCAAATCGATGACTTCCTTCCAGACCGTTGGTTAGCTCAAAGACAAGCTCAATCCCAGCCAACCTAAATCTAATCGACTGAACCGGCTCAATCTTCCCGCGCGCGCGTGCTCACTTCAAGGGCGTGGTTCCTGCAACGCTTTCATGATGAGCCAGATACGTTCTTCCCTGATGATGGACTTAAGAGCCTGATAGCGGCAGTGTTATGGCGAACAAAACTAGATGCTCACGCTCTAGGTAAGGGCAGAAACCTAATTGGTACATCCGACGTAACTGCACAAGCCAGAGAACGTAGAAAGCGCGATCTTGGTGACTGGTTATGGAGCGAGCGTTGTTGGTTGTGGCTAGACTATCTAGGACTGACAGATGAGGAGGCGTGTAAAGTGTGCAATTACATGGAGGAGATATGTCATGGTAAAGCGTAAGACAAGGCGAGGGTTGCATTGGATAGGGGGACTGTCTGAGGAACTGCGGTGTCAGGAGCTGAACAAACGTGGCAAGCGTTGTGGAATGCCACGGCTCAAGGGTGAGGCATATTGCAGGAAACATCAGCCAGGGTGTATGGTTACAGGTCTGTCGGGTAAGGCATCCGCATTAGATTTGGCAGAAACGGCACCGGTACTGCCGATGCTGCCATCGACACAACTGGATCTCAAAACACTCGATGATTGTCTTGCCTGGCTGTCGACAATCACACGTGAAGTAAGGCAGGGGAAGTTAAACCAATCGGTTGCCAATACGCTAAGACAGCTACTACAAGTGTTTGCCCACGCTCACTAGATCAGAGCCGATCTAGATCCCCAGCATACGGCCCAACACATCCTTAGTGCGGCTGCTGCTGTGGAAATGGCCAAGAGCATGACAGTTCAACAGGCCAAAGAGGTACTCCTCCAGCGGGGTTTCCTGTCAACATATCATGAGTTTGACATTCAGCCAGCCCGACTGCCAGTTGATTTGTCATCTGAGACAGGCACTAATAGCGGAAGACTGTCCTGAGAGCTGAGTTGCTGTGCCATAGTGCTAGTTAGTTATGGTGGCTATACAGGTTTGCTTTGGACCTGAGTAGATTATTGGCTGGACCAACGAGGCTGTCAGGCTTGACCGGTCCACTGTTATCAAGGAAGTATCCTATCTGTCAGTATCTCCCTTGTGTATCTCAACAGGAGGTTTTCTCAATAGCTAAGACGTTTCACGTTATTGAAGTAGATGAGGCAAGAGCTGAGGTTTGGGAACCTGTTGGCAAGAAGCAGAAGTTTTGGTTTGCTGACCCTACCTTGGGACGTTGTCTTTTCAAGTATTCCCGGCAGGCTACAGGTGAGCACTGGTCGGAGAAGATAGCCTGTGAGCTGTGCTCTCTCTTGAATTTGCCTCATGCACACTATGAGCTGGCTGTAAGCAGACGTGGCAGAGGTAATGTTTCTGTCTCGTTTTGTGATCAAAGCAGCGAGTTAATTCTTGGGAATGAATACCTTAGTCAGTTTTGCTCTGACTACGATACTGAAGCCACCTACAGGCATTCTAAGCATACCCTGAACCTTGTGTTTACGGCGCTATCTCATCTTGAGCCACCCAAGGACTGTGTATTACCGGCAGGGATAACAACCGCCAGTGATGTATTTGTTGGCTATCTTTTACTGGATGCCTGGATAGGCAATACAGATCGCCACCACTTAAACTGGGGCTGCGTGCGTCATTCGGTTGCGCATCCAACACAGAAAGTGACCTTACATTTAGCTCCAACTTTTGATCATGCCTCGAGTTTAGGCCGAGAATTACAAGATGAACAACGAAAGCTCAAATTGAACACCCACGACATAAGAGGGACAGTTTCGGTGTATGCAAAACGATGCAGGTCAGCATTCTACGACAAAGAGACTAATAAGAGTCCTATGACTTCTCTTGAGGCTTTCACACAAGCGGCTCAGGTGCTGCCAGACGCTGCCGAGACTTGGATGGTACAACTTGAGAAGATTTCGTGTAATGATACTCTTAGGCTGTTTGAACAGATACCCGATGACCTGATCTCACCTGAGGCTATTCAGTTTGCCCAAGAACTTCTGGACATAAACAGACAGCGCTTGTTGAAAAAGGGGATATGAGCAACATGAAGACCAGATCATTGTACGTTGCCTGGCAGGATAAGTTAACCCGAGCCTGGTTTCCTATTGGAAAGCTCATGTTTGATGGGCTGAAATTTAGATTTGTATATACAAAAGGGGTGATTGAGGCTCGTCAGCAATGTGGGTTTGAATCTTTACAATCTTTCCCGGACATTTACAGAACCTACGAATCCGAAAAATTGTTCCCTGTGTTTTCCAACCGGGTCCTGTCGCCGTCCAGGGAGGACTACCCTAGTTTTGTCGATTGGTGTGATTTGTCACGCGGGTTGAAGGACCCTGTGGCTTTGCTTTCTCGCAGTGGTGGTGAGCGTGAGACTGATGCTTTGCAGGTGTTTCCAATTCCAGAGCCGGAGAATGGACAATATCAAATTCACTTTTTCGCCCATGGTATTCGGCATTGTGAGGGGGCTAGCAAGCGTATAGAGGGGTTGTCGCCTGGTGATCCTTTGCAGTTAGTGCCAGAGCTAGATAATCCACAGGACCCGTTGGCTATCAAGCTAGTGGCTGAAGACTCACCAATTGGTTATTGTCCTCGTTTTATCGTTAAGGACTTGCATAAGCTGCAGCGGTTGTGTGAGAAGGACATCAGAGTGTCGGTAGAGAAAGTTAATCCAGCTCCTACGCCAGTGCAGTTTCGATTGCTGTGTCGTTTAGTCTCACCCTGGCCAAATGAGTTTCAACCCTTTTCTGAAGAACATTATGGGGCTCTTGCTCCTAAGGTCGCGGCTTGATGGTCAGGGTTGAACATCTGTGCCAACCTCGCACCGTTGCCGAAATTCTGCCAGCTGTCTTTCCGCCAACTGCCCCCTCAGCCACCTTGCATCTGTCCCACTTTGTCCATCATCAAGCTTGTATGCATGGTGGCACTCTCGGTGCTGACACTTAAGCATTGGTGTCAATCTCCCCACGAGTCTGATGTAGTAGCCAAGCTTTGCATAGGGGCCGTCAGGGGTGGAACAGTGTGCTGTTCTGTGGCCATCACCGCCGCCGGCGCCGTGCAAATGCCAACAGTGGCAGTATAGGCACCAGACAGCTAGCTGACAGCCATCCGTATTATAGGCGGGCAAGATTGGGATGCCTCTCTCGTCGAAGCCTAGAGGCTGACAGTCTCTGCACATATGGATTTCCAAGATTGCTTTTAAAATGGATGATTGCATATTAGTCCCCTAGAATTTTTGATGAAATGACGTAAACCCGTTTCGGTCCCAGCTCCGGGAGCCTCTCAAGGCGCTGCTTCTTGCCATCATCCCCGCATACCAGAAAATCTCGTTGTACCAATAGGCGCGAAACCTCACGTGGGTCGAAGCCTTTGCAAACCTCATTTCTGAAAGCCTCAGGAAAGATCAAAAACTCACTTTCGCCTGTGGTAGTAGTCCGCCTGAAGCCGGCACGATTGATAATAATTCGTACATCGTCGCGTTCACCGATACGATTGAGCGGCACAAATCGTGCCTCACCGTGCAACTCCAGGTATTGGCGCACTTGGCTTAGCATCTGAGTTGGCTCTAGCGCTCCAACGTCTCCGCGTGCTTGTAGCCAGGCTTTGAAGCAGACAACTGCTGACTGAGTTGCCTCACCAGCCTTCCAGCCAGTGATACCGAATGCAGTGGCCAGCTCGCCTGCAGCGGAAATCAGTGCGAATCGTCCGCCTACTCTAGTGACTTGTCCGCTTGCCCCTGCGGGTATGTAGCCCATAAACTCTGTCCTGAGCGTGCGCACACGTTCAGGAATCGACTCAATGTTCCTGTCCACTACTCCAACGAAGCCTGGTCCAGCAGTGCCATAGTATCGGCTGGTGGTATCTTTTAAGGCTCGCGCAAATGCGTCACCGCTGGCGTACCCATGCAGGTGTTCAAATACGCCCAGTCCGGAGCCGGCGTCGGCAGGAATATCGATTAGGCGAATTTCTTGACCTGCCGTTGTACGACGCCCAGCAACGCGCACATGGTCACTTAGCCCTAGTTCACCAGAGGATAGAAATAACAAGCGCCAGGTTGCGGCACGCTTCGCCCCGCCAGCCTTAGTGGCGCGCCCCTTGCCATGACCGTTTCCAAGCATATAGGCACATAATCCAGCCTCCTGCGGATCTAGCTGCGCTAGATCATCTAATGGCAGAACCAGGTCGTTGTGCATGGCTGCGATACCCTCGAGTCCGTTTGATGTTGTACGCCAGGATCTCACAAAATCATGCGGACCCCAGAGGCTTCCCGAAACGTGTAACAAAGTGGTTTTTCCGACGCTACTGGGTCCCTTAAGATTGAATCCCCCACACTCCTCTCCTGTGATATGGAGGAGACTTGCAGCAAAAGCAGTGGACAGGCAGAATATTAGTCGTGAATTGTTACGACAGTAGCGGGAAACACCCATTTGCCACTCATCGAAGGTCCCTGCTGGGCGGATCACATTTGGTGTAATGTCTGGCGATTGATATAGGACCTTTTCGTCAGATTCTCCTAGTGTACGATTGGGCAATACGAAACACTTCTGGTGCCAACCTGTGCTCTGAACACACAGCGCGCGTGCTTGTGGCTGTGTGCTTTGAAGGTAAATTCCTAGTTGATTTCGCGCCCAGGTGCTGGGAGCAATTTGTAGTCCTTGATTTAATAGTGTTGCGCGACAGTCCTCACCGCTTCCCTTAAGTAACTCCATTGGCATAGACCACTGATGCTTCGTACCGTCGGGGTCAGAAAACGCTAGCAAACGACCCCAATTATTGCCGTCTTTATCCCGCGTTGACGCCACCACCTGTAAGGGTGAGCATATCCAAACACGCTTCGGCGGCTCGCCTTCATCTCCTGCTGTTAGCGCAAAGACGCCATCCTCGGTGACTGTAAAGCCCTGAGCAACCGCAGTTTTACGCTCTTTGAATGGTGTTAGCTCAATCAACACCCCTGGTTTCTGAAGAAGCTCCTGCACGAAGCCTGTTGTCCATCCTGCTATGACTGCATCGGCGGCATCAAAACCAGTTGATAGCATAAGTCCGGCCTCGCGGCCAAGCAGCTCGACATTGATGATACGTACCTCGGCAGCACCAGCTTGTGAAGCCAAGGTTGCCACGCTGGTGGCATATTTCTGTCCAGCCTGGTCGTTGTCAGGCCAAATCAGAACCTTTCGCCCAGCTAGTGGGCTGAAATCGCTTTTATGTGGTGACAGAGCACCGTTTAAGCTGGTTGTAACGATATGATCAGGGAATAGGACGGCAGCAGCATCTGCTGCCTTTTCACCTTCAACAAAGAGCACAACTGCATTTGGTGCGCTGGTCAGTTTGTCTAGGTGAAAGAGCGGGCGCGGTTCGGGTGGTGCCTTCCAGCGCCAACCGCGCTTCCCCGCATTTTCACAAAATGTGAGGGGGGAGAACTTCTTTCCGTCTTGTGTCTCGAAGCGACATTGGAGAAGGAGCTGGGCACCTTGCTGGTCCCGATATATCCAGCAAGCCGATGGCTTGCCTAACGTGGGATGTGCATCTGGTGGTGGTGGCGCTTCGTGCGGTATCGGGAGCAAGGGATGCCAATCTCGGCTCCGAGCCTCAGCGGATAAGCTTGTCGTGACTGTTTGACTCTCTGTCAGTCCATAAACTGAGGATAGTCCAAGCAGAGTTGCAAGTGTGTGAGCGGCTTGGAGCTGAGTGTAATTATGTAAGTATGCCGTGAGCGAAACCAAATCGCCGCCTCTGTCATGCGTGGCAAAGTCTCCCCATTTACCGGACCTTAGATTCACAGAAAAACTTCCGACAGCGGCATCACTTCGGGTGGGGTTGATTGATAAATATTCATTGCCCTGCCGTTTCCCATTCGGCAAAAGGTGCCCCACAATATACTCAGCCTGCCGAAGGGCTTCTTTGCTAATGTTCTTGATAAAAATGGGCAAATCGTCGCCTCTGGGGATGACACTAAGGGGCGCTATCTTTTAAATTCAGCTGGCAACCACGAGGCAATGTTTAGGGATTTGCTTGCTATTCGGCTGTCTAATCAGGTAGCCGCTTTGCAGTGGATTCATCAGTGGGGATTTCCCACCGCCTATATTCAGCTCGCTATTGATGATTGGCTGACTGCAATTTGTTCAATACAGTGGCTGTGGGATTTCAGCAGGGCTGTTCTTAATACTGACTATGCCAAGCTCAAGCAGTGGCAATACATGCTTCAGCCACCTGATCTCGCACTCCTGAACTTGCCAGGAGCGGATCCCGCATCGGTGTATGTGACGTTTTCCCCAAACCCGGCCAAGCCAATTGCAGATTGGAGGGAGTTTATTGTTATGTCTGACGGTCCATCTTATCCGAGAGGGAAATTGGTTGGGGTTAGTATCGGGAGCCCACAGTTTTTTAAGCTGGTGTTACAGAATAGCGGTAAGGCTTGGAAAAATGATGAATGTGGTGAGTGTTTCTTTGCGGCCAAAGCCTTCCTTGTCCGAGCGTTTGACATGTTGCTCAGTGGAGTCCACCCAGCTTTTGATCTTGAATACGCGCGGAGCGAGGACTTGCACCATTGGATTCTTGTCCCTACCGAAAAAGTAACCTGTCCATGGCATGCATTAAATCTTGCACTGTACAAGCGTTTGCAAACATACCAACCACAAAGATCGTGCACAGAGTGTGACAAGATGTGGTCTCCGAAGTATAGAAGCCAACTTACCTGTTCAGGGCGTTGCAAAAAGAGAAGGCAGCGAAGATTGAAGCAAGAAGCAGGGCAACCATCTGTAGTGCTTCAAGCACAACGCCGAGTTTTGTAACACGTGTAACCTCTTGAAGACTGTCACGTGTTACAGCATCGTGAATCTGCAAAGCCCCATAGAGACTGGGATTCCACCACTATGTAACACCTGTAACCTGTGTAACACGAAAAACTGAAGGTAGTCAGAGTAAATCAAGATGAAGGAAGAATAGCGCAATGGGGATTTTCCAAGACAAAGAGACCGGACACTGGGCCATAAGGCTCAAGTATTATGGCCGCGACATGAAGAAAGTCATTGGCCCTGATAGGCGTAAGGCTGAGTTAGCGCTAGCTGAAATCAGACAAGAGATCAAGCTTGCCAAACTTGCTGGGCAGCACTGGCAGGGGTTTGAGAAACTCCAGCGTGTGCAAAAACCAAAGACATTTGCCGAGGCAGCCAGGGATTTTCTCGCCGAACGAGTTGGATATAAGTCTTCCACAATAGCGTCCTGGAACTCAATCTTTCGCAGCTACCTGCTAGCTGAGTTTGGACGAACACCTCTGTCAGTTATCACTGAATCCCATCTCCGCAAATTTCAAGCCAGGCTGCAAATGACTACTGTCCGGGGCTCCAATAAGCCGCTTACAGAATCCCGGATAAATACAATCATGCAGCCACTACGGAGCGTCCTGGCACAGGCTTACCGCAATGGCGAGCTACCACGCGATCCCTCGCTTGCCGTTAAGCGTTTGGAAGAACCTCGGGCGGGTATCGATCCCCTTTCAGAGGAAGAACTGCAACTTGCACTGTCTTATATAGACTCACATTATCAACCACTCTTTACGGTACTGGCTTACTCTGGCGCCAGACCTAATGAGCTGCTGGCGCTGCGCTGGTCCGATATTGACTGGAACAGCAAGTCCATTTCCATAACTAAGGGTAGGGTCAGGGGGCATGAGGGTCGACCTAAGACCAGATCGAGTGAAAGAACAATTCCGCTTCTGCCACCAGCAGAGCAGGCGCTCAACGAACTCAAAGGGCGTGGCGTCAGATCGTTGGATGGCTATGTGTTCACCAAGCCTAATGGCAATCCAATTGATAAGCACCTTGACAGAATCTGGGAACGGGCACTGCGAAAAGCCGGACTTCGCCACCGCCCGTCATACCAACTGAGGCACACCTTCGCTACTCAATGCATAGTGAAGAGCTTTCCATTACCGTTTATTGCCAAAGTACTCGGACACTCAACAATTGATACCTTAATCCGTCACTATGCTGGTTGGATAGATAGTGCCACCAAAGAACAGGAAAAAAGACTGATGGAATCCTTTGCCGAAATCCCGGCTAAAATGACTACCCCAAAAATCGCTCTCAGCAACAAAAAGGGGGAAGGAAAGGTGGAAGGTCGTCGAAAAACCAAAGTTTCCCCAGTCAGGAAATCACTCACCAGGTTGGAGTTTTAGGCTTTCTATGGGGTAAGAATGGGGCAGACGAGGGGATTTGAACCCCCGAATACCGGAACCACAATCCGGGGCCTTAGACCGCTTGGCGACGCCTGCCATAAGCTAGGACTGTCCTTGTGGCAAGCATTTTAGCATGACTGTGCTTTAGCTGAAGAACGAGCAGTTTGTCTTTTCTTGTAAATCCATCGCAGTCCACAGTGTAATGGATTGTCCAGGGTTATTTATGATGCTCCTGCCAGGTGAAACAGGGGTGGCAGGATTTGTGCTAGTAGCCCACCAATCACAAAAGCGCATAGCCAGGAACCAAACCAGATTGAAAGTGCAATTTTAACTCCACGTTCCTTCATCATTACGCCAACGGTGGCAATGCACGGCACAAAGAGTGTTACAACAATCATGGCTACCACGGCTTGCACTGGGCTAAGGGCAACGTCAGTCAAACCAAAAGCTGCAAAATCACGCCTTACAATGCCGAGGATAAATGTTGTTGCAATACGTGGATCGGATGGCAAATTGAGCCAAGATATAGTAATGGGTTGTAGAACGTGTATGAAGAGGTCAAGCAGTCCAGAGGCTTGTGCAAAGGTAACCAGAAGGGCAGCTAGAAAGAATGGTACTGAGGCATCCTTAAGAAAGTTCCAGGACTTGCGCCAGGTTTTTTTTACAACGTTATCTACTCGGGGAACTCGCAGTGGTGGCAAGTCAATCAGAAGTGCTCCTGATTTGCCAGGCAGAATCATGTTTAGAAGTACACCAGTTATAGCTAGAACGCTTCCTACCACTGTTATATAGATTGTCCAGGCAAACAACCCGCCAGCTTTAGCGAGTGTGCCTGAGACAACACCTAGTTGTGCTGAGCAGGGGATGGCAATTCCTAATAGTGCGCTAGCAATAATCTTTTCACGTTTTGTAGATAAAAGTCTAGTAGTAATTGTAGCCATGGTGACACAACCGAGCCCAAGAATGAGCGGGATTATGGCCCGACCGTTGAGTCCAAGTTTGTTCATTAGGCGATCAACAAGCACAGCAAGCCGTGGCAGGTAGCCAGAGTCTTCAAGCAATGACAGTCCAAAGTAAAAGCCTAAGACAAGTGGCATAAGAAGACCAAGAAGATATGTAACTGTCAGTGTTAGAATGCCATATTCTCCTACCAGACAATTGCCGATCAAGGTTAGCAGGCTTGGCTGAGGCCAGAAGTTGTACTCAACTTTGTCCGGCTGAGTATGTGCTAGAGCAGCATTAACTGCAGCCGCCTTGTGTTTGGCAGATGCTGTGCCAGACCTAAAGTTGAAAGTATTCTCTCCAATGGTGATGGTACAAGGGAATACTGTTGCGGCAATTCTGCGCACCAGTGGTTCGTAATAAGCGCGCATTGCCTTTTTTTCAGTGAAATCAACCAGGTTGCCGGCAATTAAAATTCCCAGTAGTTGATAAAAGATGAGGTAGCAAACCATCAATGCAATGAAGAGCCCATACACTGGATGCAGCATCAAGCGACCAAGTCTAATGGACAAATCTTTTGTCTTGCTACCATAGACAACAGTTTGTGTCACTATTTCATTGACCAACTGACGACGTGCTCTGTAAAGTTCAGCACGCCAGGTGCCAGGTGCGATACCATATTCAGTGGCACTTAGGTCATCCCCTTCCAAAATCAAAACGGCATGCTCCTGTAGGACTCCAGAACTCAGGAGTGGAGCTAAAAGCTGTCCTATCTCCAGGCTGACATTACCGGCTCTCGCCAGATGGAGGCTGTCTTTGATTGCGGGTATGCCTTCGCCACGTACAGCGACAGCTGTGATGACATTGATACCCAATAGGGTTGATAGAAGATGCGTGTCAATTTTTAGTTCCCTATGCCTGGCCTCATCCCATTGGTTGAGCACTAGCAACATGGGTTTACCCATATCCAGCAGTTGTAAGGTTAGAAAAAGATCTCTATCAAGGCTAAGTGCCGAGACAATGTTAACAATTAGATCTGCCTTAAGAATAATGGCTCGTGCTGCCCGCTCTTCATCGTTGAAGCTTGAGATGCCGTACACGCCGGGCGTGTCAATGAGGTCGCATGGTCCAAGCCGCCCATACGATATATCAATGGTGGTCCCTGGATAGTTAGATACATCGACATTCTCGCCAGTAAGCGCATTGAAGATAACCGATTTGCCTACATTAGGATTTCCAGCCAGTACAATCTTGCGCCGGACAGTTTCAGTGCTTACTCGTAGTGCTGCTGGATCACGTACGTGAACCTGCATAAAGGTTCTCCAATACAAGTTATTGAGAAATCTTATCAATAAGATTTAGAG
>JACQVM010000220.1 GCA_016209785.1 Candidatus Melainabacteria bacterium
ATTTTTTGGTTTCTTTTCTTTTGCCACTACCAACTGTTACGCGTTTTCCACGTTTGACTCGGGCATTAGTTCTGGTCCTTTGCCCAGTTGAGCCAGAATAAGCGTTGTAATGTCGATGTTTTTCTTTTCGTTGTTGCCACCAATATTGTAAATCTCACCTGGGAGTCCCCGGTGAAAGACCAGATCAATGGCTTGACAATGATCTTCAACATGGAGCCAGTCACGAACATTTAAGCCGTCACCGTAGACAGGGACAGGTTTGTTGTTAAGGGCGTTGTTGATAAACAGAGGAATAAGCTTCTCGGGGTGCTGATACGGGCCATAGTTGTTTGAGCACCGTGTAATTGCTACAGGCATTCCATAGGTATGGAAGTAAGCACGGCAGAGCATGTCAGCGCTTGCTTTGCTGGCTGAGTAAGGGCTATTGGGAGCCAATGGTGTTTCTTCTGTAAAGTAACCAGTTGCTCCTAGCGAACCATAAACCTCGTCTGTAGAAACTTGCACAAAGCGTATGGGCTGACAATCCTTGTTGCTGTTTTTTCTGGACACTCCATATTTGTAAGCAGCCTCAAGGAGAACTTGTGTTCCAAGCACATTGGTGTGCACAAATACATTTGGATCCTGGATTGAGCGGTCAACGTGGGTTTCTGCAGCCAGGTTGATAATTCCGTCAATTGGCCCAAATCGTTTACCAGAGACAATGCTGCCAACCAGCTCAGCATCCTCAATTCTGCCAGCAATAAACTTGTAGCGGTTGAGATGTCCTAAATCTTGCAAGTTTGCTGGATGACCAGCATAGGTCATAGCGTCAAGATTGATGACATGGTAGTTGGGATGCTCGCTAAGCAAGTGCCTCACCAGGTTGCTGCCGATAAATCCTAGGCCCCCAGTCACAAGTAGCTGCATTTTAAATTCCTCGCTTGTTGTATCCGTTAAACGACTTCTACCTTGCTGTCGTCTCCTAACATAAGCCTGTAAGCCACTGGCTTCAATTGGCTACGGGTTAACTCTACATTGACACCAATTAAGCTATCTTCAATCCGTCCGTGAAAATCTATAATGCGACAGTGCTCACGTAAAATTGAGTGCTCAATTTCAGCATGACTGACACGCGCGCCATTACCTATTGACGTGAAGGGTCCAACGTAGCTGTATTCCAGTGAACAGTTTTCTCCAATTACCGCAGGACCTCTGATGGAGCAATGCTTTAAGGTTGTTCCTTTGCCTATGTGAACTCGCCCAGAGATACGCGTGTGCTCGTCAATGCCACCATCCATAGAGACATCAGTCATTTCGTCTAATACCACGCGGTTTGCTTCCAGCATGTCATCTTTTTTGCCGGTATCTAGCCACCAACTGTGCAAAACATGGCTGTCGACATGGAAATTGGTGTCAATCAATTGCTGGATAGCATCAGTAATTTCTAGCTCGCCACGTTTGCTTGGTTTTATCTCATCAATGGCTTTGTGGATGTTTTTGTTAAAAAGATAAACACCAACCAAGGCAAGATTAGATTTTGGCTTGGCAGGCTTTTCCTCCAGGCAGAGAATGCGTCCATTGCCGTTTAACTGTGCGACACCAAAAGCAGAAGGGTTGGTGACTTCCTTGAGCAATATAAGAGCATCAGCTTGTCCTGCTTTAAAACGATCTACTAAGGGTGCAACACCATCTTTAATAAGGTTGTCACCTAAGTACATGACAAATGGTGCATCGCCAAGAAAATCACGTGCTGTCTTTACAGCATGCGCTAGCCCCAGAGGCTCGTGTTGAAGAAGGTAAGTAATTTGCATTCCCCAACGCTCACCATTGCCAACGATGTGTTTAATGTCTTGGCCAGTTTCTGGACTAATAATTATCCCCAGCTCATAAATGCCGGCAGCTTTTATGGCTTCTATGGCGTAAAACAAGATGGGCTTGTTAGCTACTGGCAAAAGTTGCTTGGCTGCAGTGTGGGTTATGGGCCTCATGCGAGTGCCCTTGCCGCCACTTAAAATTAGTCCTTTCATGGAGTTTTTACCTACGCTAGAATGCGCCCCGCCCACTTAACACTGCCCGAAAAGTTAAAAAGAGAATTTTTAAGTCAAGCCACAAGCTCCAGTTGTTGCAGTACCAGGAATCAAATTTAACCTTGATGTCATCGGGCAGCTCATCCCGCCCGTTTATTTGAGCCCAACCAGTGATACCAGGAGGGAATCTTAGGACCCCGCAAGCCCTGCGCCTGGCGGTAAGCTCTGTTTGATTATACAAGGCAGGTCTTGGCCCAACTAAACTCATCTCACCTCTTACGACATTAAGCAATTGTGGCACTTCATCGAGACTAGTATTGCGTAAAAACCTACCGACTCGGGTTATGGGGGATCTCCGCTTGAGCATCTCATCTGTTGGCAAATCGGGAGTGCCAGTGAGCATTGTGCGGAATTTATAAATCTCAAAAAATTCACCATGTTGTCCCACGCGGCGTTGCTGGAAAAGAATGCGTCCAGGTGAGTCAAATTTTATGGCAAGCGCAATGATTGCCATTACTGGTGCTGCTGAGATGAGCATCACGGCAGACAGACAAATGTCTGTCAGGCGCTTAATAAACAGCCCTGTTCGGGATAATGCCTCTGCCGACCCTTGAGGTGCTGAACAAGTTTTGAAATTCATTCAGTCGCCATGTTTGAGGAAGTTGATGCTGCCAGGCAATTATCATATCCATCAACATCACCTGATGCTGTGACGAACGATAATATGCTTCTTATGATGGTTAGCGCATATTCATGCGGCAATATAGGTGTTGCTTGCTTTGACCATGTTAGACAAGCAAGATAAGATTCTTCAAGGGTATGTACCTGCAACTAGTTGCTGCTCGATATTGCTTGCTTAGGCCATGAAAACAATGCTTTCACAAGAAGCTTCCTCTACAAGGGCTCACGAAGTGTTTAGCAAGTCTCGCTCTTGTGTGTCAGTAGTAATTGTTAGTTGGAATACTAGTTGCCTCTTGCGTCGTTGTTTAGAGACGCTCAAGCAAGAGCTTCAGGGGCTAGAACATGAAGTATTTGTGGTTGACAATGATTCTTCTGACGATTCTGCTGCAATGGTGGCAAATGAGCACCCCTGGGTTCAACTTATTGCAAACCAATCCAATAAAGGCTTTGCTTGTGCTAACAACCAAGCAATTGAGCTAAGTTGTGGCAACGTTGTATTGTTGTTAAATCCGGACACCGAGGTTCTGCCTGGGTCAATACAGAAACTTTTAAGATTTCTTGAGGAAAAGCCATGTGCCGGGGTTGTAGCACCACAACTGATTAATACGGATGGCACAATTCAAAGATCATGTAGGCAATTTCCAACCTTTACCGGGATGTTGTATGAGCTTATGGGGTTAAGCCGCCTTTTCCTTCACAAGCCAAGGTTCCGCCAGTACAAGATGCTCGACTGGAATCACAATGATGAGCGCCAGGTAGATCAACCCGAAGGGGCATGTCTACTCGTACGCCGGGAAGTAATTGATCAGGTTGGATTGTTGGATGAAGATTTTTTTATGCTCTTTGAGGAGGTTGACTGGTGCTACCGCATTAAGCAGGCTGGCTGGGAAATTTGGTTTGAGCCACAAGCTAAAGTGATTCATCACTATGGTCAGTCTATAAAACAAGTCAGACCAAAGATGATTTTCTGCTCTCATCAAGGGCTTTATAGGTTTTGGAAAAAACATTATCGTGGACACCACTTTTATTTAGACTGGTTTGCTTATGCTGGACTTATGTGTCTGGCATTGCTTCGTGTCGGTGCTTATCAGGTAAAAACATTTTCTGGGAAGCTGTTTTGACAGGCAAGGGTACCAATAGGAAGCAAGATTTGTTCATGAGCCGTCAAGATATAGCTCAAGGTCAGCCTACGACCATTCAACAAGACAGTACCGTCAAGGGAGCTAAGCCTGGTGCACAGCTAGACTGGCTTGTTGCTTTGCTTTGTCTGTTGATAATTGAGCTCATTTGCTATGGGCCAATAGTGCGCCACATTGGCTTTTATCTGGATGACTGGAAAATGTGCTCTTTTCTGCAATTGGGACCTCAGTCGCTTGTGGAGTTGACCAAGTATTGTTTTTGGGGTGATGCCAGGGTCATTATTCGCCCAGTGGAAGCTCCTTACTTTGCGTCTTTATTTCTGCTGTTTGGTGCCAATCCTTTTCCATACCACTTAGTTAATGGTGCCTTGGAGGTCGTAAATGCGTGGCTTCTCTATCTGTCCTTAGCCAGGCTCATAGGCAATCGATCACTATCTCTGATGGCTGCCTTGATTCTATTACTTTACCCAGCCCATGATGCAACTCACTACTGGATGGTTGCAAGTTCGGTTACGGTGAGTCTTTTCTTTTACTTGTCGAGTCTTTGGCTCACCCTTACGGCTGTACAAACGGGGAAGCTCAAGTGGCACATATTCTCTGCTCTTGCGTTTGCAGCAAGTGTATACAATTACGAGTCTTTCCTGCCGCTTTGTGTTTTGAATGCTGCTGCCGCTTTTCTTTTGTGGTTCAAGATCAAAACCAGTTTCAGAGCTCTCCTTAACACAATGTGTCTTGCGTTGCCATTTCTGGTTGTGATAGCCAGTTTCTGGCTTTATCAGAGGAGTTTCTTACCCTCTATAGGGAAAGGATGGGTTCATAGCTTGGACCTTGATCCTCAACACTTAATCCAAACAGTCTTCCAGGGCGTGCGGGTTACATTCTCACCTTATGCATTTTCATTTTTTATTGCTCAAGCGCAAGAGGCAATTGCAGAGAAATTAGCATTGACACGGCTTATTCTTTTGGTGGCACTGACTCTTGTGACTGTGCTTGCATTATGGTGGGTAGCTGACAAACACCAAACGGATAAGGCAAGTAAAGCCAGTGCTTACACCTTACTACCGCTGGGATTCTTGAGCCTTTTTGTTTCGTTTACTATATTTGGCTTTGCAGGTCGGGAATACCTGCCAACCTTATTGAGTGGTGTTAATCGTGTGAACACAGGAGGTTGTCTCGGTGTAGCTTTGATTCTTCCTGGAATCATTGCTTTAGTTTTTGCCCTTACCAGCAAAGTGTATGAAAAGCTACCAGTACACCAATATCAGTTGGGTGTTACGTTAATTGTGGGCGCTATGCTCGTAAATTGGTTTGTGCTTAGCAATTGGGGACTGTCTATACCATGGAAAGTTTCCTGGAAAATGCAACAGCGTATTGTCAACCTAATTGCGTCCAAGACCAATGACTTTTTGTCTGGGGATACAATCATTCTGGCTAATTGCCCCCGGTATGTTCTCTGGAGTCCTGTCTTTGATGGAGTCTGGGACTTTCAGGCAATGGTCCAGCTAACGTTGGACAACGATAAGATACAGGGGGACGTTGTTTCAGAACGTATGACGTTGTCTGGGGAAATGCTGCGGGATGTTTCGAGCGGGTTTACCTGCGGAATTTATCCGTTTAAGCGAATGTTTATGTTGATTCCTTGTCCTGAGACCTGGATTTCTATCCGTTCAGCGGACCATTTCATTAACTCAGTGGAGCAATACGGTCTTGGCTTTGGTTTAAAGCAAGAAACCATTGCTCGATGGAAAGAGGAGCTAAAGAAGTCTTAAGGTCAAACGTTGGTACTGATGTCGGGAGGTTTAACTGTCTCCCTTGTTCCATGACAGCAAAGCTGGTATCGTTCACTTCACAACCCCCAAGGGTTAATTCTGGACATCTATATAAATCAGATTCTTTTGAGGCAGTGCCGGGCGTTAGAGAATAGATTTTTAGAACATAAGTCACAGAGGGGCGGCTTCGGTGCAGCAAAGTCAGGTGTTCACTTTATCCATTGTGATACCACTGTTTAATGAGGAGAGCAATGTCAATGCTCTCTATGCACGACTCAAAATGCTGACACGCCAGCTAGCGCCTTGTCAGGTCGAGGTTGTTTTTGTTGACGATCACTCTCACGATAAGACATTTGACGTAGTGTCCACACTATGTCACCAGAACCGCAATGTGCGTTTGCTAAGACTGGCAAGAAATTCAGGCAGCCATGCAGCAATTATGGCAGGGTTTGAGATTGCTTCTGGTCAGGCGGTACTATTCATGGCTGGGGATCTTCAGGATCCGCCTGAGCTTATTGCCAAAATGATCAAGGAGTGGCAGAAAGGACATAGGATTGTTTGGGCAGCGCGCACACAAGTTAAAGGTCAGCCTGTACGTGATCGATTGTTCTCGTGTCTTTATTGGCAGTTGGCTTGTTATTTAGCCAATGCGCGTTTGCCAGCCAGCGGGGTCGACTTTGCATTGCTTGATCGCCAGGTTGTAGAGGCAGTTTTAGCTCAACGCAATCGACAAGCACCAATTTTTCTTCTTATTGCTGAGACAGGATTGAAACCAAGCGTTGTTGCTTATATGAAGCAGCCACGCGCTGGCGGGAAATCTGGCTGGACTCTGAGAAAGAAACTTGCTCTTGTAGTTGAAACTTTGTTGTTCTCGGTTGTACCCATTCGCATAATGACAGTTGCTGGAGCAGTGCTTGTCTTGCTTAGTGTCATTTGTGGCATATGCTTGGGGCTTACCGTCGCAACTACCACTAATGCTCCTCACGTGATGACACTGATTGTAGTATCAACTACCATTCTAGCTGGACTGCAGATGGCTACAACTGGAGTCATTGGTGAGTATCTTTATCTGAACATGAAGGAAGGACGGAGAGTGCCCCGCTATATAATTGAAAGAGCGCTAAATGTGCTTCAAGCTCCTGCATCTGATTTTTCTCCACAGCAGCCAAACTCTTCTGCACTGACCGATTCCGCAGAACTTGTGCAGGGACTGAGCAGCATCTCCGGTACCACTTCCTTAAGTCAATGCAACAGCAATTTTTAGGTAGCGCAAACTGTAGGTAGGCAAGACTGTTTTACCGAGTCAATGATATGTCTAATTTCATCTTCGGTTAGTTGCGCAAAGATTGGCAGAAACAAAGATCGTTTGGAGACACTTTCTGTTTGGGGAAGAGTTTGTCCTTGGTCGTAAACAGGCTCCTTGTGAATGGGGGGGATACCGCGTCTTGTGGTAACTCCTTTGTCATGCAGCAACTGCATAATTGCATCCCTGGAAGCCACAGATCCTCTGGTTAGTCTGATGGGATACGACTGATAATTCCAGCGAGTCACATACTCTGGCGGGCAAATGATCTCCAACTCATCTAATTGCGCAAATGCTTTGTTATAGGCTTCTGCTATTGTTCGTCGCTGTTCAATGAGGTTTTCGAGTGTTTCGAGTTGCTTAAGTCCGATGGCCGCTTGTATGTCGGTCATTCTGTAGTTGTACCCAATTACCTCGTATGATTCATACACGGTACTGGAAGATTTATGTCGTGCAAAATCAGAGATTGAGGCACCATGCGCACGATAAATCCTGGCCTTTTCAGCTAGAGACTCTTGCCCAAGCAAGAGCATGCCACCTTCACCGGTAGTGATAACCTTGCGCGGGTGGAAGCTAAGGGCGCCAGTATTTCCAGAAGCCCCGATAGGCTGATTTTTATACTTTGAGCCAAGCGCACAAGCAGAATCCTCTATAATAGCCAACCCAAAACGCTTTGCAATGTCGGCAAACTTGTCGATGTCTGCTGGAATTCCTATTTGGTGCACAATGAGAATTGCCTTGAGACGATTTCCACTGAGCTTGTGTAACATCTCGGTTGTGTAGTTGGCTTCTATGTAAGCCTGGGTAGCCGCAGGATCTATGTTTAAGGTTGCAGGGTCAATGTCTACAAATTGTGGTTGAGCTCCTGCGTGTCTGATGCCATTTGCAGTAGCAATAAAGCTATATGATGGGCAGATGACATCATCACCGTAGCCGATGCCATGTATAAGCATGGACACATGCAGCGATGTAGTACAGGAGCTGGTGGCCACAGCATAGTTTGCTTTGGTGTATGTTGCTATAGCTTGCTCAAACTGTTCTACTAATGGTCCTTGGGATACCCAGCCTGAATTTAAGGCTTGTTGAACAAGCTCTGCTTCATTCCCTGTAAAGAAAGGCTTGGCTATCGGGATGTTGTAAGGGCTTCTTGTTTCCATTGCTCTATATCCTGTTGAATTGAACGGACAACTCTAGCGGGAACACCAACAACTAGTGAATAGGGTGGAATTACAGTATCTTCAAGCACCACAGCTCCTGCTCCTATAATGCTGTGATGACCGATGTGGCAGCCCATTAAAATGGTGACGTTTTCGCCAATAAAAACATAGTCTTCCACAATGGTTGGTCGGCGATCTACCTTGTCGTATACCCTTTCTGTCACACAGCGCTTTACGGTATTGTGCGTAAGGATGGAAGCACCTGTGCTAACGTTGACTCCTTTGCCGATGGTAAGTCCTCCTTGACCATCTATCAAAGTAAAAGCACCAATCCAGGTATCTTCACCTATTTCTGGCTCGCCAGTAACCCAGCAGTGGTAGTTGTAAGGATTTTCTGGGAGCCCATCAATGGGTGGTTTGGGCAAGTACTTCGGCATTGTTTGGTTCCCAATTGAAAGTGGTTAACTCTTGCAATAGTTTAGTAGGATCAGGATACTGACTTCTAAACCAATCAATATAAAGCTTAAGACCCGTATGAATATCTATAGCAGGCTTAAAGCTCGTTTTGCTTTCTAGTTGGTTTGTATCGGCATAGTGGCGTATAACATCCCCAGGACGCTCTTTCTCCCAGACAATGGAGAGATCTTCTCTTCCTAATAGAGCCAAAAGCTGCTCAGCAATGTCCTTAATTTTTACTTCTTGCCCACAAGCAATGTTTACCGCATCACCAATGAAGCCATCGTGAGCGGCGGCTCTTAAAACTCCTTCCACGGTGTCGGTGACAAAGGTAAAGTCACGGGTCTGCTCACCGTTGCCAAAAACTACAGGCGGCAGTCCATTTAGTATTTTAACTACAAAACGAGGGATAACCTCTCCGGAGGTTCCTTCATAATGTTCTCGGAAGCCATAGGTATTGAACGGGCGGGCAATTACTACAGGCAAGCCCCAGGTGATGTGGTAGGCTCTGGTGTACAGCTCGCCAGCTAGTTTGCTTGCACCATAGACAGTGGTTGGACACAGCTCATGAGTTTCCCTCATTGGTACGGACGTAGCTGTACCGTAGACCTCGGATGATGAAACATAGACAAAGCGCTCGATGTGCCCTGGTGTGCCAGGTCTATTGGAAGCCAATGTAGCTTCATGTGCTGCTTTGAGCAGATTTAGCGTGCCGGTAGCATTTACCTCATGAACATAGTGTGGACGATTGAAGCATACTCTTAGACACTGCACGGCTAAGTGAAACACAACATTGACTTGCCTTACGAGGCTTTCCAGCAACGGATAATCTAATATTGACCCAGGCACAATCTGAACGACCCCAGTGCGTTTTGCCAGCTCCAGATTGTCAATGAGTCCGGCAGAAAAATCATCAAGGACAATTACGTTGCAATTTTGTTTGGCCAAAGCGTCAACTAGATTGCTTCCAATGAAGCCTGCCCCCCCTGTTACCAATACTTTCTTGCCTTGTATGTTCATATCTGCCTGGGTGCACCACGTGTAACTAACTGCATGCTTTAAGCGTGTGTATTAGACAATTTGTTACTTGCTCTTGTTGGGTCTCAGTTAGTTCTGCATACATCGGCAAGCTTAAGATGCACTGGCTGAGTCTCTCTGAGACTGGGAAAGTCCCTGGACAATATCCCAGAAAGTGATAAGCATCCTGCAAGTGAATGGGGGTAGGATAGTGAATTCCTGTCTGAATACCTTCGTCAAGTAGCTTCTTTTGAATTATACTTCGTCTTGGCACCTGTACTACATACAAGTGAAAAACCGACTCTCTATCGGAGGCAACTTGGGGAACTACTAGTTCTTCAGCATCCTTTAGAAGTTGTGCATAGTGTCTAGCATGCTTTTGTCGCAAATAATTCCACCTATCCAGATAGGGCAGTTTTACATTTAAAACTGCTGCCTGCAACGTATCTAGTCTAAAATTATGACCAATGATTTTGTGTTTGTATTTTTGCTCAGAGCCATGATCACGCAGCAGACGTATTGACTCAGCAACATTAGCATTATTGGTTGTGATAGCACCGCCATCGCCAGCAGCACCTAGGTTTTTACCAGGGTAAAAACTAAAACAAGCAACATCACTTAAGGAGCCAACTTTTTGTCCCTGATATAAGGAACCGTGAGCTTGGCAGGCATCCTCAATTACCTTTATGTTGTGGCGTTTGGCGATTTCTAGAATTGGACCCATGCTTGCAGGCTGACCATAAAGGTGTACTG
>JACQVM010000019.1 GCA_016209785.1 Candidatus Melainabacteria bacterium
AACCTAATCCTCCCAAGCCTTTAACAGCAGTCGCTGAATCTTTGAGCGAAAGAGTAAGAGGGAGAATGCTACCACGACCAAACAATGGCAACTCAGAAGAAGCAACTGTAACTGTCGCTGCCTGTTTTCCAGCCACGGTCGACAAGGCTGTGGTAACTTCAAGACCCGAATTTGCAAATCCCATTTTAGGCATAAGCTCTTTGACAAAGTCTTTAGTCTTGTCGCTTATGTTCTCTTTGGGATCCAAACTCGCTGCATAGTTAGCCGCCTGATTAGATATAAAACCAAGTTTTTCCTTGTAGTAAGTTGCGATGCCAACATTAACCAAAAGAATGGTGCCACATACAATTCCACCAATAATCAACACCAACCCGAGCATGCCTTCTACAAGTCCTGAACCACGTGTATTACGCACTTCTTTTCCGAAAGATGTTGCCTTAAGGGTATCTTTTTCCCTTTTGTACCGACTTTGACTCATTACTCAATCCTCCTGTGTTTCCCTGAGCCTGCAGCAACTCTAGGTCATTCAGGTAAGCAAGTAACTGTGCAATTCATCAGTATTTGGAGCAGCGACAGAAAGCGGGGTACAATAACATTCAGGGGAGCTCTAAGATGAGGGACTGGCAATGGGCAGTGTTAATAAGAGTTCACAGACTCAAACGACCAGCTTGCGATCAGAAGCAGAGCTAATTTCTCTAGGCTTTCGCGATCCAGTGATTCAGTCCTACAAAGAAGGCGTAGACAGAACACTCCTCAGGGAGAATCTGAAGCTCAGCGTGCAAGAGCGGTTTGAGAAATTCGCGCAATTTATGAAATACGTTGAAGAGCTTGGGCGTACCCACAATCAGTCCAGGAAAGCAGGCGTGGTTCATGGCAGCAAACTTTGACCAGCTCTTGCAGGTGTTGGCAAAGGCTGATGTACAATTCATCGTGATTGGTGGGGGTGCTGCCATCGCCCATGGACTAGCGTGAGCCACCTACGATGTTGATATAGTATATGCTCGCAATCCGGAAAACATCCGCAAGCGCAGCAGGACGCCCTAAGGATTTGGAAACAATTGCCGAGTTACAAGCTCTTCTCGAGGAAAGCGAGAAGTTGTAATGCCTCTCATGAGAGCAATCAATACTGCACTGCTCTAGCCCCAGTGTTCGCCCTGTAACCGAAGAATCAACACTGCCACCGTTTAGGTGATGTGTTCACATTTCAGCTCCAGTCCTGCGATTAATCCCTACCCAATATCCTTGCCCGTTACTAAAACTGACATTGGTCCCATCATCACGAATGCGATCCTGCAGCCCTGCTTTTTTTGCTTGCTCCTTCATGGATTTTAAGGCTGCCTCAAACCTCTCAGGGCCCTGAGTTAGGTAATTTGCTACGTCACTTTTGAGCGCGCTCACGTTACCTTCCCTCAGCCATTGCGCCCACTGTTGCCCTTTCTCGGTGGCGTCCTGGGTTTCTTGGGCGTTAAGCGAGCATGCTCCTAAGTTACCAAACAACCTACTGGTATTAACACCGGCAGGGTTGACATCACTTGATGTAAGACTACTCTTCTCGGATCCTTGCTTCTGTGCCGGCTTTTCGATATCTCGTTCTGTCATCTCCATCTCCTCCTAGTAAAAACATTTCCTCTGTTTAGGGCATAACTAACCCAACCAGCTTGATTTCCAAACGTTGCTGTACAACTGACTCATAAATTATCACATTGTCAAACCCTAGGTGCAAGCTAGTGTTCAATACAGCAACTTTAGCTCATCCAAGCCGGCATGTAACTGTGCAATTCATCAGTTTTCATAGCTCCACAAACAACTTGACTCAGAGGCTTTACTTGTTTTTGTGTCCCTTACGAGATTGGAGCTTTGCTATTACAGTCTTTACCCGTTCCAATAGCTCAGGTGTGACTTTGAAGGCTCTAGACTCGCTCCGGCTCACATATCCCTGCGTAACCTTCAAGAGTTTTGCCAGCTCCTTCTGATTGAGTCCTGCTTCGATGCGGGCAACCCGGATGGGATTCTTGATGAAATCACTCAGCACAAAAGGAACAAACTCAGTATCGTCTATCCGTGATTCTAAATCCTCACCTGCGCTTCACTACACTTCATCGTCATCAAATTGTGAGTGGACTTTCACCTCCAAGTTGTTGAACATGCCCGGCACAAAAACCAGGCAAGTGCTGAGCCGCCTGGTTTTTTATTTCTTCAGTACCTGCTAGCCTACGAAACGCTCTGTAGCTGAACACTTGCAACTGGCAGAGCTTGTGACACCTTATGTAGAGCTAGCTTTTCTAATCGTCGGAACTCACAGCCCAACTGCCAACCACAAAACACCCAGGTCCCGGCTGCTAACATTCCAACAACTACACATCCTTGGTAGCCATAACCCATCACCGAACTCACCAGGTAAATCAGCACCCCGGCCAAACCTCTTGCAAAACGATAGAAAAACATTTCAATGATAGGTTTGACACGATAAAGCACATCTCGTGAAGTTACTGTGTAGGTAAGCTCCTTAGCAGCCTTAAACCAGGAGTGCCGAATTCCCTCGTCTGCATGAAAGATACCCAGCACAATCAAAGGACTAGGAAACATAAGAAAGCCTGCAAGTCCAGTCAAAACAGTTACAGCAGATGAGCTTAAGGCAATCCTAGTGCCTAAGTAGCGTAACAGTGCAGAGACAAAGAAAAACTCCACAAACAACTCACCTATACCTCGCCAGCGTTCTAGATTGGCATCTAATGCAGCAATTGCATCTCGTCCACTTGCTAACTTACTTAACACTTCCTGGTACAAAAACTGAACAAGATCTGGGGTAATTCTCTCAAAGCAAACCAACATCATTAGCAAACATAAGAACCGATTGGTGAAAATCAACTTCAGTATTTCCGAGAACATGGATAAATCATGGTGTTCGACTTCTAAGCTGGCTGTCCTCACAGTCGCATGAGCCTTGTTGCACCTCTCCAGAACTAGAAACAAAACCAACGTGACCACAACAATGGCTGCTGCAACCAGTGTCATGTTTACCGAGCCTAGGTGCTGAACTAAATGACAAGTAATAGAACTTCCTAAGAT
>JACQVM010000020.1 GCA_016209785.1 Candidatus Melainabacteria bacterium
CCGATCCCGCAATCTCTTACCCATCTCCACCAGTCCTGTCTTCTTCAGAATGTTTTCCTGGTGGCTATCATCCACAACCCCTACGTCGGCTTCAAGGTGGGTTGTTTGAAACGCTTACACCTGATGGGACAAGTTGCCTGCTACTGTAACTCGTCCAGGTTTGTTCTGGTGTTTAAACTGACGATGACTTCCACGGGTTGCTACTACAAACCATCCGTCTGCCTTGAGTATCTTAATCAAGTCACGGACGTTCATACTTAAAGGCCCTGTGCTTCCCGGTAACACATCCTAGGAATTAAACGACAGGGCCTACAAGATAGTTCAATTACACATTATCTGGATTTTCAACTTGGCGGCTGCTGCTAAAGCTTAGTGTCATTGGAGCACTTAAGCCAGGGACATTAGGAACATAAGGAACTGGCATAAAAGGTGAGCAAGTAATCTTAGTTGTTACTGTTACCATCATGGTTCCATAGGTAGTGCTGCCATGATATACATCTGTCTCGATGGGGCTGGTAATTTTTAGCATGCCGCCCCAGCCATTAGCACTCCACTTCTCCGGGATTGCTTTCTTAATGGGTCCATCAGGTCTTCTGGCTTCAGTTGCTTGAATAAGAGCAGCTTCCCGTGTTTGTGTGGCATTTAAGGTTTTGCCACACATGTAAGTAAGACCTATGGTCATAGCATCAATGCCTGGAAAGAAAAACAAGAACAACAAGATAAACAGTGCTGGTGCAAACTCTGTAAGTGTTGAACCCTTGCTAGATCTTAGATGCTTAACTCTGGTACTCATTTAGAAATCCCCCAATTATCAGCTTTATTTGTGACTAGATGGTGTTGTTGTTAGACTTTAAGGTAATGACCGTTGGAGCCTCACCTGTTATTGGTTCAACGGCCTTGCTTACCAGGATGATTGGCTTGTCCACGCCAGGAATTGGAACTGGTAGCGCTACCGTCATTGATGTCTTAACAGTTACAACCTTGCCAGCATTAACAACGGTGGCATCGTTGCTTAACTGATAATCCAGTGAGGTAATTACTTGGGACGACTTGAAGGATTGCTGAAGCTTTTCCAAAGCTTGTATGCGCTCATCTTTGCTTACCTTGTCTGCTAGAGCTCGGGCTGCTCTTTTGGCGTAGGTATTGTTGGCAGCTTGAACACCCACCAGGGTTAAGCCATCTAAGAAAAGCAATGCCAGCGGAATCATTACTGCTGTACCAACAGCAAGCACCTCCAAAAGTCCTTGTCCTTTTTGCTTTCTTGCATAATGTTGTCTCATCATTTGTTGACCCTTCTATTAGCCTTTGCCTACCATCCCTACAGGTAGGCAAAGCATTTTTAGGGGAAATTACGAAGATTAAACCAAATTAAACAAGCTATAATGTGCCCATGATTGTTGCAGGGCATGGACAAATAGCACAAATGACCTTACCTCCAGGTTGGGCAGAGGTACCGCAAGGCGAGCAAATAGGATTAGCTGGTGTCCGCTCAGTGAGAGAGTTTAAGCCGGGAGCTCAGTGTGAAGCTACTTTGTGCTTGTTTTTTCGGGGAGAGCCAGTGGACTTTTATGCAGGGCAGCAGTTTGTGGCTGTATTGAAGGAACCACCTCATGTGCTCACCCTGCAGCAGTGGGAACTGCTTGTCGATGTCTTAGGAACAACATCAGATCCTAAGGCTTTTCAATTGGATGAGGCTCAGACGCTTGACTTAAATGGTAAGCGTGTCCTTGTAGTTGAAGGAATTTGGGCTGTTTACCAGCACAAGTCCTACCAAATATATGTTGATGTAGATGGATCTGGGCGGTTTATTCAAGAGATTTATTTCATAGGTCCTAAGGAGCAGTTTGAACAATACCGTAGCCTAGCTAAGCAAGCTATTGACTCTATTGTTTGGCAGTAGTTTAGTGGGACCAACATTAGGGGACTGGCAAGGCAATTGTGTTGTCTGGCTTACAGAAGCTAACCAACTACGTAGTTTCCCCACTTACACGGCAGTCCAATTTGGCAATAATAAGCTGGGCTGGTGTAGAACTAAGTGATTAGCGTTGGTTTACTAGACTAATTGCGGCTGGATGTGCAGACTGGTGGAGGTGGCGACCAGGTTGTATCTCAATAAGTAGTTCTGATAAATCAGGCACTGACGGGGTATGAAAAGACTGGTGGGTCCGTTTTAGCCATAAATTGAGGGGTTTAAATGGCAGACGCTCCAGCAAAAAGCAGCAAAGGTGCAGGTGATAAGGCACCTGCTGGCGACAAGCCGCAGGCTTCAGAAAAGAAGGGTGCCCAGAGCAAGTTGCAGCACGAAGCCGATGCTGCAAGAGGAGGTGTCCACAAACCGGGTGGAGACGGTCACAAAAGCGACGGTGGGGGGCATAAGCCAGCCGATGGTACCCAGAAGGCTCTAGAGGCAGAGCAAAGAGCCCAAGAAGCTCAGCGTAAGGCTCGTGAGGTGGAAGCTGCTCGCAGGCGTGAGGAAGAAGCTAGACGGAAAGAAGAAGAAGCAAGGCGTGCCCGTGAGGAAGCTGAACGTAAGCTCAAAGAGGCTGCCGAAGCAGCCCGCAAAGCTGAAGAGGCTCGCCAAGCAGAGCTAGCCCGCAAGGCTGAAGAAGCTCAACGGCAACTGGAGGCGGCTCGCAAGAAAGAAGAGGATGCTCGAAGAGCACGCGAAGAAGCTGAGCGCAAAGCTAAGGAGGCTGGAGTTAAAAAGCCTAGCGACCTTACTCCTGCCGAAAGGGCTGCCGCAAAGGTCAAGGAATATACCGACGACAGAAGGGGCATTAAGTATGGCTATGACGACCAGGGCCGGGTGTCGCAGATAACTACCCACGACGGCAAGCAAACCAGCTTAACTTACAAGGAAAAAAGCCAGCAACCGGCATCTTTCGAGATAAGGGATAAGGAAAACAAACTTGTTGCGAGCAACGCAGGAGACCTTAAGGTAAATCAGAAAACCGGGGAAATTGTCCTGTCATCCAAGCCTGCCGATACCCGCGGTCGTGAGCAGGCAGTAGAGAATCATTACTCCCCGGATGGTTCGATGAGTGTGGTCCATCTTGATGCTAATGGTCACCGGCTGGGCAAAGAGGTGTGTCAGCAGTCATCTGAGGGTACCACTGTTGTAGGCAAGGTCAATTACTCATATCTTGATGCCAACGGTCAGCCCACTGAGGATACTGCCAAGATTGATAATTCCAAACCTGTACTGGCAGTGTCAACTGACAGCGCCGGACGTGTAACTGACAAATTTCAGTTTGCTAGCGCCGATAAAGTAAACGAGCAAAAGCCAGCAGCTCGCGAGGAGATTATCTACAGGGAAGATCCTGCAACGCATATGAGCGTGGAGGAGCACAAAGTTTATGACCTCACCGGTGGTGATGGCAGCAAGCCTGTTTCTACAACAACACGTGCAGTTGATCGTGAGACGGGCAAAACTACAGTTGATACTGTGCAGGCAAACGGTGTCCAACAACATGTTGTTCTTGACAGAGAGGGCAAACCTCTTGAGTTGACCAGGCAGGAGGGAGTCGATAAGTATACATTTGCCATCCACAATGGTACTGTCGATGGTGTCCAAAGAAATGGACAAGAGCTCACCGGTGCCCCAGGCGAGCAAGCAAAACAGTTTGGCAATTTAGCTCTTGAGACCACCAAACAACAATTTGGAATGAGCTCTTTAGAAAGAGCTGAAAGTGTATCGGCAGATATGCTGCCTACAGGACCAGGAAAGGGCACCACTCCTAGTGGCACATTGGTCTGGAGAGATGGGGAAACATACAAACATGCCCGAGTTGAAAATGGGCAAATTAAGGACGATGCTGGCAAAACCATTGGTACTGTTGCCGACACAGGATCTGTAGCATTTGCTGGTCCGCCACCCAAGGGCTTTAACATAACTGAGACAGAAGGTTCTGCCTTTCATGGAGTTGGGACTGACAAGGCTCGTCGACTTGATATTGTATCTAATGCAGACTCCAAGGGTTTCAATGGCGTTTTTAAGAGCCCTGACGGTAAAGAAA
>JACQVM010000201.1 GCA_016209785.1 Candidatus Melainabacteria bacterium
ACGATATCTTGGTATGGTCTACAGAAAACTCCACCGTTTTTCTGAAGCAGAGCAAGAATACCAGACGGTAATGCTCCTAGAGCCTGACAATTTAGGCAATGTGTTAGAGCTGGCCCAGCTTTATCTCGAGGAAGGCAAATATCAAAGCTCTATGGGGCTTTATCAGCAAGTTTTAGCTAAATCCCCAGGCAATACCGAAGCACTCATGGGCTTAGCAATGTCACTGGAGGGCAATAACGATTTAAACAATGCTGCAGACATTTACAGGGGGATCATTGAGAATCACCCTGACAGCAGTTTGGCCAAGTCAGCCCAAACCCGCCTCGATAGGCTCACCAAAGCAACAAGCTCAGATAGATCCAATAAGTTTTTCCCCATTGATCCTGACCTTGGGACTGCTGGACTTGGTTGGTGGGATCTTAAGAAAGTTCCACTTACAGTTTATGTAGACAGCGGAGACGGAGTAAGGGGTTATCGTGAAGAAATGCGCAACATTGTAAGCAAGGCATTAAGTGCCTGGAGCAATGCATCTTCCGGTGCCCTGTCTTTTGAATTACTTTCGACTGACGGCCACGCAGAGTCCTCGTGGAAGTCTCTCGACTCCCAAAAGCCTATTCTTAAGCGCCTGGAGCAGAGTCTCAGCAATGTTCCTGGGGATCCGGTACGGTGTGACATTCACTTCCATTGGACACATAATCTTGCCTCAGCATTAGGGCTGGCCTGGACAAGTCGCCTAAAAACAGGCAATCCTGTACTCAACAAAGCACACATCTGGATCTCCACCGAGAAATTGGCAGATGGAACTTTCGTGCCCTTGGGCTTGACACCTGCCTCATCTTCTATTTTCGAGTCCCAAGACAGGATGCTGGAAGAAGTAATGATGCACGAGCTGGGACATGCCCTCGGTCTGCCACACTCAAGCAACCCTAATGACATCATGTGCAGCGGAATCTATGGCTTAAACGCAACTGATATGGTGGAAAGACGTGAATTATCCCAACGGGACATATTGTCACTCACAGAACATTACAATCATTTTGAAGGTAATGGCATGCCAGCAAATATGGTGGCACAGTTAAAGCAAGAGACATCTCCATCGTCTGGGTCAACTACACCTTCTGGCAGTGACACTGGATCTGCCGGCACTGGTGGCACAACCAGCGGTGGGTCTGAGACAGGCAGTACCAGTGAAACACTATCTCCGTTCTTGCCTGACACATCCAGTGCCGGACCGGCAGAAGAGAGTAAATCTGAAGAAGAAACTAAGCCAGAGGAAGAATCACCCTTTAAGGATAAGGCGGAAGCTGCCACACCCAAATACGATCCAATTCGCGATGCTCTTTTTGCCATGCGAACTAAACAATATGACAAATCGCTAGTTACATTAGAGAAGCTTCTCGCCATTAATCCCAATCATCCACAGGCACATTATGTAAAGGCAGTTGTTTATGTAATGCTTCGACAGTATCCTCAGGCAGCCTTTGAATACAAAGAAGTATTAAGGCTTGTGCCTAACACAGCGCTCAGCCAGAAAGCGCAAGAAGGGCTCAAAAAAATTAACTTCTAACTGCCGACAGTGTCTCCAGAAAAGCCATGAGCCCTACCGGGTCGTCAGTTACTATGCCATCCAGCCCCATCTGGGCTCCAGTCAGCCACTCAGATGATTGGTTCATAGTCCAAGCATTTACTTCCAATCCTGCTTTCTGCGCTTCATCTAGAGCATCTTTTCGCAAGCAATCAAATGCCGGGTGCCAAACACAACATCCAACCTGACGTGCATAGTCTGCGATATTAAGGAAAATGGCATCGGCCAAGAGCGCAAGTCGAAGGTCTGGCGCCTTAAGGTGTATGGTATGCAAGAGTTGATGATCAAATGAGCTAATAATCAGCTTATCCTTATGCTGATAGCTGTCCACAAGCTTAAGCAAATCATCTTCAATACCATGATATTCAACTGGTGTGTTCTTAATTTCAATATTGAGCATAACCTGGCCTTGAACAAGCTCCAGTACTTCTGTAAGACATGGCACACACTGATGCCGAAAAGTCTCATCAAACCAAAGACCAGCACTCAGGCGCTTCAAGTCAGAATAGCTTGTGTGCTTAACAAGTCCTACACCATCGGTGGTGCGATCAAGATCATGATCGTGAATGACAACCAACTCACCAGTTGCACAACGATGTATATCGAGCTCAATTCCCCACACTCCCACCCCGATAGCTTTACGAAATGCAGCCATGGTATTCTCTGGGGCCCAGCATCGCCCACCACGATGTGCAATTACATGAGGTTGTCTCATACTCATTTAGTCCGCCTTTGATTCCTCAAGTCCCGGAAAGGACTTTCTGGGAGTCGGGTAAGTAGGTTTGAGCTTCAACGGGTACTTAGCAAAAGCATCCCTAATCTGGAATTCCTCAAAGGCAATGAGCTTTGCTTTGGCAGCAATAAAGCTTTCCGGGAAAACCTTAAGCCTAGCGCTATAACGCACCACAAAATCATTGTATTTGTCTTTGAACAATGTAATCTCATCCTCAATTGACACCACTTCATCGCGCAGTCTTATGTAAGAGTCGCTGTCACTTACAACTTGGGTCTCTTGCAACTGATGAAAGACTAAACCCAGCGACTCGCTTAGCTCTTCTTCACAAGAAGCCCTTTGTACTGTACATGGACCAGACATTGACCCTGCTAGCTTATGAGCATGAGACAGACGTGCCACCAAATCATGCCCTAAACTATTTTTGACTAAGTCAAGAAGCCCAGCGATAATCTCATGTCTTTTCTTTAGTCTTGCTTCAGTCTCTGCCCAGGTTTGCAGTATTGACTGACGCATTTTCAGCAAGCCTCGATAGCGCAACCCAAACCAGCAAGTTAACACAATCAAGGTCGTAAGTGTAAGAGCAACCTCGGCCATCTTGCAGCTCAAACTATGTCAATAATTCTCTGAGGACGCAGCAATCCAAGCCTTAGAGTCACTTCAAGCTTCGGAGGATTAACAAGGATTTTCTCCAAAGATGCCTCTATGCCTTGTTCCACACACTTTAATCCCACTATGTTCCTAAGAACCAATTTATCGCGCTCACGGCCAACCTCAAACTTAATGCGCTCCTTTTGCTTAATGATGTACTTTCCCCAGCGCTCAACTACCGGGTGCTCATTAACAATGCTAATTGCGTTTGAGCTACGGACAATCTCCTTAACATGCCCTGCCAAGACAGAAATCAGCCCAGGTACCTCGTCTCCACTACCGAAGGTTTCTAAAAGCACCTTTGTTAC
>JACQVM010000202.1 GCA_016209785.1 Candidatus Melainabacteria bacterium
CAATATGCACCGTTTTTTTGTGTTATTCCATTTGTTAGTGGACAACGTAAGATGATTTTGTGGATGCTTGGAGCATTGTGTGCAGTTCTTGTGGTGTCATGTCTTTTGATTGGTTGGCAAGCCATCTTCAATTACATTCCCTTGCTTTTCTCTTCAGATACTGTGGCTATCAACTTTGATAGGCCATACATGAAAATGATATCGTTTAGGGGTATATTTGCTACTTACTACAGCCCGACAGTAGGTATTTTTGTAGGATTGTTCTCAACTTGTGCAGCACTTGCGCTCATAGCTATTACTTGGTTAAAAGTTGGGCAAGATGCTGTCTCTAAGCGATGGGCTTTTACAATCACAATTTTAGCTGCTTTGCTTGGGAGTCTTCACACGTATCTATATGACTCTCTTTTGGTAGCTGTTTGTGCTGCATTAACCATGGAGGAAATGTCATTGTCCAAGGCGTGTTCTGAGGTGGATCTTTATCGCAAACTGTGGTTTGTGATGTTGTTTTTCTATCCAGCACTTACCTGTATAGTCTTGTTCTTAGGGTCAGACCAAGTGCGCAGTCTAAGTTTGTTCTGTCTGCATTTCATATTGCTTTTGTTGGCAATATTGAATTTTAGACAGATCATGTCTAATAGGTGAGTTTTAATTTCTAACTACTCTTATTGTTTTCAACATCTCTTGTGTAATCCAGCCACGATTGATCAAGATGTCTCCAAGCCTTACTCCAGAGTGCCTTTGTTCTAATAATGCCAACCATAACTGTTCCATGGTAATACATCCATGTGCTAAGAGCCTTTCACCAAGTTTAGAGCGCCCAGACGGTAAGCACTCTTTAAGTTGGGCATAGGTTAACCACTCTTTAAGAAGGCAAACTTCTCCTAGTAAAAGCCCTGTCTCATTTTGAGCTATCAGTGCCTCTTTCAGTTGTGCCTCTGTGAGATAGCCAGCTTCGATAAGCCTTTGACCGATGAGACTCGAGGAAAAACGATCATGCGGCGGACTCATTTTTGCTCCAACAGAATAAGCTCACGAATCAATTGAGATCACGATGTGATCGCTGCCTACTCCAACTGTTCTTCCTTGACTATCGACAGCCCAAAGTCGTGCCTCATAAATTCCTGTGGAAGGAAACATTTCTCGTTTCAAGACTATAGTACCGACTGTACTACCATAGTGAATACTGTTATCAACCACTAATCCTTCTTGTTGGGGATTTTGGCTCTCAAAGGTAAGATTGGGCCGCGTTATGGCAAGCAAAACGGCAGATGCACCTGGCACATTGCTGGCATCCACCGTGATAGCTTGAGCTGTCTTGTTAGAGGACAAATGAAGAAATCCTTTGCTACCCAAATATCCAGAATTGGCAAAAGCAATTTGAGGCATGATTATTTTAGTTGGTACTAACTCAATGGATTTGATGCGTAAGTGACAATTGTCAGGTAGCATCATTTTCAATCGATGGCTTTGTCCGCCTAGTGCCCATTGAGGCAGGCTGCGCAGGGGGAAAATGAAAGTTTGCTCTTGGGGCATGGTATTTATTTGAGCATGGGTCCGGTGCTGCAAGGCGAACTCTGGCGTGAGGTCATTGCAATAAAGCAGATCGGCACCAAGCCCTGAACCACCACCTGCTTTGCCTAAGAGCTCAGCAGTTACAGCAATAAAGTTAACAGACCAGCATGGTTGTCCCACGAAGTTTATGTCTACTTCAGGGCGTCTGCGAAAGCCAGGCCCCCCCCAAAGCTCGAGTGTACCATCACTTCGCCACAGCGCCTGGGTACCAGTCTTAGCTAGTGGCTGCAGCACTTGACGTAATTGAGAGGAGGTCCATTTCTTTGCAATGACAGAAGATTTAGGCAGGCAAACACTTACCAAGCCTAGTTTAGGCCCTGCCCAGCGAAAAAGCTTGATTTTGTCTGCTGAGTTCTCAATGGACTCTTTTAAAAAGCCAAAAGGCAGGATTGGCTCATAATCGTTCACCATTAAGCAGTTAACAATGTCTCTATGGAGCTGAGGCTTCTTAGTCATTCCCCAAAGAGCATTGCGGCACACATAGGCACCAGCAATATGATCTGGCAAGCCAATGATGAGCACTTGAGGATCTCCAGGCAGCTTGCTATATAGCTTGCTGAGATTTGCTTCAATGGCATTGGACTGCCGACCTGCCTCGGCCCAGGCTTGGTTGTTAGACCAGACAAGCGCAGCCGCCAGAATAAGTAGGCTAAGAAGAAGTCCGTGGATGCCCCATCGTACAAATTTTATGGGTGAGGTCACGGCAAACCCGGAAGTTGCCAGTATGCACAAAGGCGCAGTAGCAAGATAAGCCAGCCTACTGCCCTGTAAATCGTCAGCAATAGCAAAAATCTTGTAAACAGGTACTAAGGAAAGTACCAACCAGATGATTACAAAACTATATACTGGTAAGAGCTTGCTATGCCGGATGGCGCACCAGATAGAAAGCACAAAACACAATGTAATGGTTAGTTGCCATAGTTTGGTGACTATATGGTGAGCGCCTAGCAAGTCTTTGTTGATTGGGATTATGGTCATTGACAGCCCATGCACCCAACTTGCAAGAAGTCCTTTGATATCTTGAACGAAAAACAAAGAATCATCATAGCCACCGACGAATGTACCCAGAGCTAACCACCTCACAACAAAGTAAACTCCCAGCAGTCCAAAGAAGAGCCAGGTTGGCTTGAGGGTTATATAAGTTTGCTGAAAGATGTTGGATAGCTTAGGATATTTGGACTTAAAGCATAATTCGTAGGCTAAAAACACAAAGGGCAAAGTAATAGCCATTTCCTTGGACAAAAGCCCCAGTATCATGAACCCAGATGTAACACAGCACCATCTTATGCGTCCTGATGTTCGCCAACGCATATAAGACCATAAGCTTGCCAGTACAAAAGTTGTAACAACGCTGTCCACCCGCCCAGTAATCCATGACACTGCCTCAGGATGCAGGGGATAAAGGGCAAATAAGGCAGCACTGGCAAGCGCCCACTTGTTTGCTGACAATACCGTTGAGTTGTCAGCGCCAACTTTCAAGTGCAACAAATGAGAAACAATGAGAAAGATGAATATGGTGCTAAGACCATGACACAAAAGATTTGTAATGCGAAAACCTAACCCATTTACACCCCAGATAAGGTAGTCGCTTACCATAAATATAGAGATAAGCGGGCGATAAAAGCGTGTTGTGGTTCCGTCCAACCATGAGCTATAGAAGTTTTTCCAGATGAGGGACTGGTTTGTGATTGCATCCTTGAGCCAGGTCAAGTGCACAAAGTCATCACCATTGAAAAAGTTAAACAAAACTGGGCTGTAAGCTATCAATGTAGCTGCCAGTATAAGACCTAGACTGAGTATGATTTTCAATGGTCGGGAGGGCCTCACTGAAGATTTATTGGACTCATCCCGCTCCGCGGAGACCCCACCCTTAATGGTGGGGTCTTTCAGATCTGTTTGGCGGGCGTGCAAGCCCACGCCAAATTCCTCAATACACCCCGGCATTAATGCCGGGGTTTGACTTGCTGGGACACAGTGTTGGTTTAGGCAGCTATGCTTGTTGGTCAATGGCAACCTCATAAGCAGGTCGATCTTCAAGGTGACACCTCACCTCAGCCTTGTTCTTAATTGGGCGTGCAGGCATTCCGGCTATGACCATGTTGGATTCTACATTGTGGCTGACAACAGAAGCTCCTGCAATTACAGCGCCAGCGCCTACACGAACACGTGGCAAAATAAGAACCTTTGCCCCAATGATGGCTCCAGTTTCAATGTATGGTCCTTGGCGCCCTTTCTGGCATGGCGGGTGCAGACTATCGACAGTGCATGACATAGGATAAAAATGCACGTTGTCTTCTATAGTTGTGTAAGTGGCAATAAAAACATTGTTGTGAAAGCGGCAGTTGTTGCCTACAGTTATATGTCCATCTGACTGGGACAAGGTTCCAAAACTACAGTTGTCCCCAAATTGACTAAATTCCCGAATAATTGCCCGGTGTCCTGTCTGAAATCGGTGCCCTAAAGTGCAGCCGGAATAAATGATTGTGCCAGAGCGAATGATGCTTTCTGGTCCTATGGACAGACAAGGGTTAACATAACTAGCGTCAGTCCGATAACTTGAGAGCCGCTCACCGAG
>JACQVM010000193.1 GCA_016209785.1 Candidatus Melainabacteria bacterium
TCACCAATGAGCACAATCAACTCTGTTTGAGGATCTGCGTTGAAAGCACTGAGCAGCTCTGGATAGCCAAGCCCTTTAATAGGATCGCCACCTACACCAACGCAGGTTGACTGACCATGCCCAGCGTCACTTAACACAAGTGCTATCTCATAAGTAAGAGTTCCACTGCGACTTATCATTCCTACCGGTCCACCTTTAAATATAACTCCAGGCATGATACCTATAAGTGCTTCTCCTGGAGTGATAATGCCTGGACAATTGGGGCCTATCAGACGGCTTCCTTTAGCTTTGCATGTTGCCACCAGTTTTGCGGTGTCTTGAGGGGGAATGCCCTCGGTAATAAGAACAATGAGCTCAATGCCAGCATCCACAGCCTCGCAACCAGCATCCAATGCCAGGTAGGGGGGCACGAATATCACCGAGCAGGTAGCACTGGTTGCTCTTGAGGCTTCATGGACCGTGTCAAAAACCGGCACGCCATGTATTTGCCCATTGCCTTTGCCAGGAGTGACTCCGCCTACAATCTGAGTCCCATAGTCCAGCATACGTTTAGTGTGGGCAGAACCCATTTTGCCGGTGACGCCCTGTACAATTACTTTGGTGTTTTTGTTAACCAGAATCACGTCCCAATCTCCTTAAACTGTTAAGTCTTTGTGTCTGAGGTTTATGGTCTACCGTCTAGCGCCTGCTGGAGTTTTTGATTTTGCTACGGCCTCGGTTACTGCAGAGCCAAGGTTAGCTATAAGTTTCAGTCCAGATTGGGCCAATATCTTTTCAGCGATGTCTTGGTTGTTGCCCCTTAAACGCACAACAAGATTTGCCTCAGGATTTTTTTTCATGAAAGTTACCAGTGCTCCGGCAACTTCATCACAGGCTGTAATGCCTCCTAATATGTTAAGCAAAATAACCTCTACGTCTGGATTCTCGTTGACAATTTCTAGGGCAAAGAGAGTCTTTTCTTGGTCTGAACCACCGCCAACATCGAGAAAGTTAGCTGGCCGTCCACCAAATTCCTTGACCATGTCCATGGTGGCCATGGTAAGCCCTGCACCATTGCACAAAATGCCAATGTTGCCATCAAGCTCAACTAAGTTTAGCCCCATTAATTTAGCTCGACATTCTCGGTCAGTTAAATCAGTCAGGTGTTTGGACTGCCAGCCTTTAAAATAATCCTGCCGACCTAACGCATCGTCATTGACTATTATCTTGCCATCAAGTGCTAAAACATCTTCTCCGACAGTAATTACAAGGGGGTTTATTTCAGCTAAATCAAGATCTAGCTTCTCAAACAGCCCATAAAGCTTGACAGCAATATCGGCAACTTTATTTAACAAAGCCCCTGACAGCTTTAGTTGTTTTGCTAGTTCGCGAGCCACATAAGGATGGAATGGATACGGGATGGGCATGGTGACAACGGCTCTGGAGGACTCAATTTCAATGCCTCCTTCAGCACAACCAATGAAAATAGGGACTCCGCGACTGCGGTCCAGGGTGACAGACAAGTATAATTCAGAAGCAATGGAGATTTTGGGCTCTACCAAAAGGCTTTCAGTCTTAGAGTCACCAATTGTCAGATTTAGCAGTTGTTTAGCTAGTGCCTCTGCTTCCTCAAGATTATGAGCAAACTTGATACCACCAGCTTTTCCTCGCCCCCCAGACAAGACCTGACACTTTAGTGTCAAAGGGAATCCTAAGTGTATCTTACGGAGTTCGTCGGGACTGGTAATGCGTCTGCCGGGAGGGATGTTTATGCCATATTGGGCAAAAATGCTTTTAGCTTCGTATTCGTAAAGGTTCAATGGCTTAGCCTCTCCTTACCTAGTGTCAAGTAACTTGCATTGTTGTAGCATTACAGGGTTATTTCCTTGCTGTTTGCAAGGCAACCTTAATAGTCTAACAAGACAAGTACTGTCAATTTCACCAAACAGCTTAGGCTAGCAGGTGAAGTCCTAATAGATATATCAGACCAGACAAGAGTGCTGTTGCAGGGATGGTTAGAAACCAAGCGATGAGCATTTCTCTGGCTGCCAGCCAGCGTACGCCCTTGAGCCTGTCAGCACTGCCAACACCTATGACAGTTGATGAGACTACCTGAGAGGTTGACACAGGTCCGCCTGCTAGGGAAGCAGTTAGGATGATGGTTGCCGAGGCAAGTTGTGCTGTAAGTCCATGAAGTGGACGTAGTTTGTAAATCTCTGAGCCAACTTTTCTTACAATGCCAGGCGTCAGCGACGCTACTCCTGCTGTAATAGCCAGTCCAGTTGCCAGGCGGACCCAAAACGGAATTGTGAAGCCATCACCCAAGCCACTTGCTTGAAGAGACAGGACAATGACCCCCATGGCTTTTTGGCTGTCATTGACCCCATGACCATAAGCCAACAGGGCTAGAGTAACCCACTGTACAAGCTTGATCGTCCGGTTAATGCGTGTTGTAGAGCGTGCCAGGAGAAGATTCATTGTGGTGAGCATAAGATAACCAATCATAATTCCAATGAGCGGGCTCAGGAACAAGCTGAGCGCTACTTTCCAGACGCCAGTGGAATGGATAATTGAGTTTGGTTCACCCCAAACTATGTACTTTGTGTTGCCTGAGGCAGCATACACTGCGCCAAGGATGCCGCCAAACAAGGCATGAGTGGAACTTGATGGTAGTTTCAACGAGCGTGTAATGAAATTCCAGCCAATGGCTGCCAGCAGTCCACTTGTAATTGCTGGCAGGAGATTGAACTCGCCAGGACAGCTAGTGATGGCGGTAACGCTATTGGCAACAGTGGAGCCTCCTAACATGGCTCCAGCAAACTCAAATATAGATGCTACAAGGACAGCTTGCGCTGGGCTCAGTGCACGACAGCCGATAGCGCTTGCTGATACAGAGCTGCCATCTTGGAAACCGGTTGTGTAAATGAAGAAGAGGCTGAGGAGAATAACGGCAATCAACAAGATTGTCTCAAGCACAAAATCCCCTTTGTGGATTAGAGTCTAGCAGCGTCACGAAGATTAACACCTAAGTCTTGCTTCTATGGCTCAACAGTATACTAATCATTAAACCTTGTCGGCAGTGTTGGCAAGGGGCTTTTCGGGGACTGGATGACAAACGTGAACCCCGGATGTGTTAGTGGTGCTGTTTATAGTGTGAGGCAAATACCATGCGAATAGGGATCCTTACAGGCGGCGGGGACTGTCCAGGTTTAAATGCGGTTATACGGGCTGTTGTAAGACGTAGTAATAAAGACTATGGCTCGGAGGTGATTGGTTTCTTAGAAGGATGGCGAGGGCCAGTGGAGAATATGGTTATGCCACTGACGGTGCAGTCTACCAGTGGGTTGCTGCAACGAGGAGGAACAATAATTAGAACCTCCCGCACCAATCCTTTTAAACTTGAGCGTGGTCCGGAGCGAATAATGGAATCCATGCAGGGCAACCGCTTAGATGCTCTCATTGCCGTCGGCGGAGAGGATACATGTGGTGCAGCTCACAAGATGCACAAGGACTACAAACTTAATGTTGTCTGTGTTCCCAAGACAATCGACAATGATTTAAACGCTACCGATTTTACATTTGGGTTTGATACTGCAGTGAACATTGTCTCTGAGGCTTTGGATCGCCTGCATACGACTGCAGAATCGCACAATCGTGTATTGGTTTGTGAGGTTATGGGCCGTCACGCTGGTTGGATTGCTACTTATGGTGGTATTGCAGGGGGGGCTGACTATATTCTTGTTCCAGAAAAGCCAATTGTGCTAAAGGACGTGGTGGCATCCATTAAAAGGCGTCATGCCCGTGGCCGAGATTATTCCATTGTTGTGGTGGCGGAGGGTGCCAAGTTGCAAGAGGAAGAGGTGTTAAAGGCCCAGGCTTTGGATGAGTTTGGACATGTTCGCCTTGGTGGCATTGGTGAGCGCCTGGCGA
>JACQVM010000194.1 GCA_016209785.1 Candidatus Melainabacteria bacterium
ACTTTAGACAAGCACTTGATCTTGCCAACAAAGTTGGAGAAATTGCTGAGCAACAAGGACATCATCCTGATCTGTTTGTTGCCTGGGGTGAGTTACGTGTTGAGCTGTGGACACACAAAGTTAATGGCCTAACCGAAAGTGATTTTATTCTTGCTGCCAAAATTGATCGAGCTAGCTGATGAACGCTGAGGTAGGCGTTGCAGCTGGCTGCTGAGCAAGCTGGGTACTGCCAGAGCCAAGATTGTCAGCAAACCAGGTTAGAATCCTTCAGGCTGTCCTGCGATGGTTTTGTCCACAAGTTGGGCCAGCAACTTTGCCCACGGCTCAATGTTGTTCTGTAGGCTCGCTGACTCGAAAGCCTTCATATACTCATTGCGGCGATCAAGCGGGATGACCGTCCATGGATACCCTCCAGAAGCAAGCATGACATTCATCAAGAATCTCCCGATTCGCCCATTGCCATCCATGTACGGGTGAATATAGACGAAGAAAAAGTGACCAAGAACAGCTCTCACACCTGGCTCCTGTTCATCGCGCAGGAGTTCAAAAAGTGCTGGCATCGCATCACGCACAACCGCCTTATCCGGCGGCACGTGCATAGAATGCCTGATGAAGACCTGGTCATTCCGGTATCCTGCGAGGTCGACCGGTCGCAGAAGACCTGCAGAGACACTTGGTGCAAGCAGCTCACGATACCACTCTGCGTGGTCATCATCAGCGACTATCCCTGCGTTCTCGCCCGTCAGTGCTCTGGCAAGACTTTTGCGCACCGCCTGATAGGATTGCCAGTAACCTCGTGCGGCTAGAGTGTCTCTTTGATTGCGATCAGCCTTGTCAGCATCGGGATTCCAGTTCCCCTGTCTGACCTTATCAATGAGATCTTTGCTCACAATAAACCCTTCGATTGACAAAGAATGATAGGCGTCAGTCGTGTAGATTTCTTGCACCTGCGTCAGATAAGCATCAGCTTGCTTGGGCAATCCAAGAGAATTGGGGAATGACTGAATTACCGGTCCACGCATGGTGTGCCACATCAGGCGCATACGACTGACATATGGAGACCGTTCGGACCTGTTGAAACTGAAAGGAGACGGCATTGCAAATGGGTCTTCCTGCCGACTGTCAAAGCCAGCAGAGCGCATAGTCTTGAGAATCTGGTCTGCGATGCGCTCACGCCCGATGTTGGCAAATGCTCCGGCAAGACGCCCGGCGACAACTGTGTGTCCGCCAGCAAGCAAACGATTGAGCAGCTCAGAAGCGTCGGATATTGCAGTGAGCGCAGCTCTTGTATCTATTGGATTATTTCTGAAGAAAGCTGGTGCTATTGCAGTTAAGGCAGCCGGCAATGTATAAACTTTCAAACCATCTAGCTCATCGATATCAGGTGCAGTAGGCAGCGCCAACTTATAGTCGAGCACTGAAGTGTCGTGGGGTAAGTGCGTAACGTTGTTCAGCCCTTTTGGAGATCTAACAATGAGCTGACGAGGCACCGTTCGATTGCCAATGTGCAAGCTCAGGGACTGCTCTGGAGATAAGCACCAGTCATCTCCAAATCTGTCTCTAAAATAGTCGGCACAAAAGGCCCAGAAGGACGCGAACCAGGCAGTACTTTCGCCTGACACCTGGTCTGGTCGCATGGGCATGTACCAGCCCTTCATCACTTCCTGCAAGAAACCGTTATTTCTAAGCCGTTCCCGATGGACTCTGGACAAGTCGCTGGTGCGAATAGCAGTACGTCCCTGCCTCTGAAGCTCCTGTAATAGCTCCAGCGAGGTTGCTAGTTTTTCAGATGGGGAGGGCATGGGACATTTTTTGCTCTTAGTATCGTAGTTAGTTAATCGGCCGTATGATTTTTAGTGTATCATGCCGTATGGTTTTGAGTATAAAGCGCTGTGTCATTTTTAGTGTATGCGGCAGAGGGCTTCACCAAGCCCTCTGCCGCGGCTACGCGATCTGCTCCACAACCCAGCCGTCAGAGCGCTCAGCCTCATCAGGGAGCAGGACAGCACACGGTCGAAATTACAGACTACCTGAAAAGTAACGTTGTACGAGTATGCTTTAAGTCCGTCGTCTATATATGTACACAGCGTCGCTTTGCTCTCGCCAGGTAGGTATCTTGATTGTACGCTCCAGACGCCAGTCTTTTGCAAGAAGCTCGTGGAAGGCAGCATTACCGGTAATACCATCAGGACCTTCACCTATATAAATAAGCCGTGATCCAGTAAAGGCTTTCAGTGCATTGTATGCCATTGGTTGACCGCAGGGAGGCCAACAGAGCATGAGAGTATGGTTGGGATAATCTTTAGCTACAGCTTCGTTGCCTGGCAAAATTTCTGTCCAGCCTTTTGAGGCTCCCCAGTGCCATTTATTGCCTGAAGAAGGCACAGGATGGCTGTCATAAGCGACGATACTGCCTCCTCTTTGGCGTAAGAGAGCTGCCCAGTAGCCTGTGCCTGCTCCTACTTCTACAATATCGCCACAATCGACAATAGCCTTAAGTGCTGCTTCAGTAGGCACAGCCCAGGAGTACTTTCCGGTGAGAACCTGTCTAGCATTCACAAATTCTAGACTGCCCAACGGAGCCACATTGACTAATTGAAAAGCATTGAAATATGGATTGGCATTGTCATTAAGTGTGTCATTTACTTGTCGATTACCAGCAGCAACAATCCTTTCAGGAGTGTCTAGCTTTTTGGGTTGTGGCCTTTCGTATCCTAGAAGGCGGTGCTCAATCCATGCTGATTGATCATAAAGTGCAAGTGCTTCTGTAACCAGTCCTCTGCGTAAGTAAAGATCAGCTAAATCTTTGTAGTTGACCCTTAGGCGAGCTTCGTTGTTGGCCGGCCTTTTGCTTTGAATTAAGATGGCTTGTTTCAGGAGCTCTTCAGCTTCTGTGTATCTTCGTTGGCTTGTATAAGCTCTAGCTAACTCAGCCATGGTCTCAGATGTTGGGAGGCTATCAGAACCAAACACTTGAGTTCTGATATCGAGGGCACGTAAGAAAAATGGTTCTGCCTCTGTGTGTTTGCCTTGTCCGCGGAGAACCATGGCTAGTGCATGTGCTGCAGTAGCAGTGTCACGATGATTAGCTCCAATAGAACGTTGTGTAATCTCTAAGGCTTGTTTGTAATGTGGCTCAGCTTTAGCGTACTTGCCTTTAGACTTTAGATATTCTCCAAAGGCTGTATGTGTCTGGGCTAGGACTAAGTGGTCTGAGGCTATGGAAGCTTTACGGCACTGGAGCAGACGTTCAAAAAAGGGTGTACCGTCGCTTAAACGATAATCTCTTTGCCTGTACACACTGACAAGATTGCTTAACGATTCAATGATAAGCGGGTCATTGGCCACTAATGAT
>JACQVM010000195.1 GCA_016209785.1 Candidatus Melainabacteria bacterium
ACTTGATCCGACAAGTCCTGATAGCCTTGAGAAAATGCATTTTTTACGTGCCGTGACAATTGTGTGTGATGGCATGCATTTGCTTGCCACTCGTTACAGTAATTTAGCGAGTGTGCTTGCTGAGGCCGAACCTAAGGACAAACGTAGGGAAGAGCTTCAGTCCATTGCGGATACCTGTCGGCAAGTGCCAGCTCATCCACCAAGAACCTTGCAAGAAGCACTACAAGCAATCTGGTTTGGACAAGTTGCGCTATTTCTTGAGGAGAATACTTCTGGAACTTCGCCAGGTCGTATTGATCAGTACTTATACCCTTTCTTCTCTAACGATCTAGCTAATGGCTCATTGACAGTGCAGCAAGCACAAGAGCTTTTATACTGCTTCTTGCTTAAGTTTAACGAAATTCCATGGCTCTTAAGTCAGTTTGCTACTCGATATTTTGCAGGCTACATGCCATTTATGAATATTGTGGTGGGTGGACAGATACACAATGGAAAAGATGCCAGCAACCAACTTACATACTTAATTTTAGACTGTGTAAAAAACCTGCATATGTATCAGCCATCTTTGGCTGCTCGTATACATAGCCGCTCTCCACAAGAATTTCTAATGCGTGTTGGGGATGTAGTGCGGGAGGGACTTGGATTTCCAGCTTTGCACTTTGATGATACCACTATCAAAATGCTACTTTCTTCTGGGATATCTTTGGAGGATGCACGTGACTATTGTGTCATGGGATGCGTCGAGCCATATATACATGGCAAACTTAGTAGGTGGACATCAGCTTGCTATACAAACTTTCCTGTAGCCATTGAGTTTGCCTTGTTTAACGGGTGGCATGCTCAAAGCAGCCGACAGCTTGGATTGTCTACGGGTGACCCAGCAAAGTTCCATACTTTTGATGAGTTTGAATCAGCAGTCAAAAGACAACTAGTCCATCTCATTGACATTGCAGCAATGGCTACCAATGTAGCTCAGGTGGCTCACAAGAAATATTTACCAAAACCAGTAAGTTCTGGCCTTGTTGAAGGATGTGTTGAATCAGGCAAGGATATTATGGCAGGCGGTGCTAAGTATAATGCTGGTCCAGGTGTTATTTTTGTTGGGCTGGCTGATTATGCTAATTCCATGGCTGCTGTCAGAAAGCTAGTTTATGAAGACAAAGTGTTTTCTATGGAACATCTGTGCAATGCACTCAAACACAATTTTGTGGGATACGATAATGTAAAGCAAGCCTGCCTGAAAGCTCCCAAATATGGCAATGATGATGACTATGTTGATTACTTTGCAGTTGATGTACTGGACTTTGTAGCAACTGAGCTTCATAAGCACAAGACGCTCTATGCTAGGCTTGAGCTAGGAACTCTTTCGGTTACAACAAATGTTCCACAAGGATTAGTTATAGGTGCGCTACCAAGTGGAAGACCTGCCCGCTCACCACTGGCAGATGGCGTTAGTCCAGCACAAGGGACAGATAGACGTGGCCCAACTGCAGCAATTAAGTCAGTAGACAAGCTTAATCAGGCAAATACTTCTGTTGGAACACTTTTCAATATGGCGTTTTCCCCTCATCTTTTAGCTGATGAGCGTGGATTAGCTAATTTTGCAGCCTTAGTTCGTGCCCACAACAATCTTGGTGGTGCACAAATTCAGTTTAATTGCATCTCTAAGGATACGTTGCTGGAGGCACAAGAATTTCCTGAGCGTTATCGTAATCTAGTAATTCGTGTTTCAGGCTATAGTGCCTTTTTTACTGAGCTTTGCAAGGAAGTGCAAGACGATATTATTAGTCGCACACTACAAACAAGCTGGTGAACCTGTTATGTTTATGCTTAGGCTGCAGGGTGTTCATTTGCAAACAACAACAGATCTGTGAGGCAAGACTCGATGGAACGGCGCGAGTTTAAGAACAGCAAAGACCCTCAGGAGTTATTGCTTGCTATACCGGGCTCCGTTGTCTTGGGCGCACTGGTATTTTTGGGAGTTGGTCTTGTCTTGGGGTTCTTATCCAATCTGCTGGCCCCAGGGCTTGAGAATTTCACGTTTGCTGCAAGTGCTGTGTGTGGGTTGGGAGCAGGAGTCTATCTTTTCAATACTCGTCTTGGTGATTATCGGGATTATTGCGTGACGGTCGACGAAGAAGGGATAGTTTTGCGGCAAGCAGGGCAGCAGCACCAACTGCGATGGCACGAGATCAGGAGCATTTCAGAATATGATTCTGGTGGCGTAACCATCGGTCCATCTTGTCTGTCATTATACGGAAAGTCAGAGCATTTTGTTATAGACGCAGAGCGCATTAAAGGCTATGGAGAGCTACGCAAGATATTGTTTGCCAGATTACCAGACAAAACAACACTGGAAGGTGGTGATCCATTCAAAGAAGAGTGTGTATTGAAGATTGATGGACTGATAGATAGCGCCAGCGGGATGGGGTGGGCACTCTCCGTTGGTGTTGGGAAGAAAGGAGATTACAGCGTGGTCCAACAACAGTTTGAGGAAGCAATCTCGTTAGCAGAAAAGAATTTGGGAGCAAACGACCCACTCTTGGCTAGAGCGCTCACAAAACATGCCGAGTTGCTGATTAAATTGGACCGTCATGAAGAAGCAGAAAAACTGTTGCGACGAGCACGCGATATTGAAGGCACGCGGTGAGTCTGCATGGAGACGGGTTGAAAACCATTAGTGTTGTTTAGGGAGCCTATGATAACTAGAAACAATTATGTCTCAGGACAAGTGTGGTGTTTACAGGCAGCAGCAAAACGTTTGGCTACTACATCCCAGTCTAGATTGTTGACAAAAGCATCCAAGTATTTTGCTCGATCAACACCGTAGTCAATCATGTAAGCATGCTCATACACGTCAAGTACCAGTATAGGAATCACGCCTGCGGGTACCCACATGTTGTGCATATCCAGCCCATAACAATGGACATGTCCATCCCTGGTATTCCAGCCTATGATTACCCAGCCACGCATGCACTTGCCGGCAGCCTTAAGGTAATCTATGAACTTTCCAAGAGCACCCCACTTCTCCTCTAGAGCTTGTCGCAGCTCTCCTGCTGGTTCACCACCAGCTCCTCCGAGATTGGCAAAGTACAATTCATGATAAATCACCCCATTCAAGGCAAAACTTTGCTCTACAAGCAGCTCCCTTAGCGGTGCATAGGTAGCATTGGCGGCACTGACATCTACATCCTTCAACTTGCCTTGTATCTCATTGGCCTTAGCAACATATCCTTTGTAGAGCTTTAAGTGTTGCTCTATCTGATTGGCTGACAAACCATTTAACCCTCGACCTATAAGACCCGTAAAGTCTTTAGCTATATATGTCTGGGATCCAGCAATCTGCTTGATTGCTGGTTGGCCTAAGGCTGCTCCGCCAGCTACAACAGTCGTTGCTGCCAGAGCGCCCATTATGAGAACCTCACGTCGTGTAACTATTTCCCCATCATTGGCCTCAAAATTGCCGATAAGCTCACGCAAATTAAACATCAGCTTGTCTCCTAAGCACATTTTTTTCACCAGCGATTGATAATAGCAGTAAAAAGGAAGTCAATAAGCAATGAAGTTAAAAGAAATTGAGTTTGTTTTAGATGTACCCAAACACCAATGCAGAGTTATCCTTAGCGGCAAACTAACTTGATCTTTCCATAGAGACAGCAGGTAAGCTAAAAATGGCCACCACGAAAACATCTCCGACAGACACTCAGCACAACCCAACCAACACCGACAAACATGCTTTTCTAAAACCAAGCGCAAGTTACAGCCTGACATTGCGTCTTAAAATTCAGAACATACCTGGCATGCTTGGCAAGGTGACTTCGCTCATCGGCGAGGTTGGCGGTGATATTGGCGCAATTGATATTGCTGGTTTTGAAAAGAACGACATTATACGCGACATCACTGTCAACGTTCGTGATACCACCCATGGGCATGAAGTGGTTGAGCGTGTTAAGAATGTCCAAGGCGTGAAAGTAATGCATGTTTCTGATCGCACCTTCCTTATGCATTTAGGCGGCAAAATTCGTGTTACCAATAAAGTTCCTTTGGCTACACGCGATGATCTTTCTATGGCGTACACGCCTGGTGTAGCCAGGATTTGCATGGCAATTCATGATGAGCCTGAGAATGTCTATAAGCTTACAATAAAGCGAAACACTGTAGCTGTTGTCACTGATGGTACAGCTGTCCTTGGGCTAGGCAATATTGGCCCGGAGGCTGCATTGCCGGTAATGGAAGGCAAGGCAATGCTCTTCAAGGAATTTGGCAAAGTTGACGCATTTCCTATCTGTCTATCCACGCAAGACACGAACGAAATTATCAAAGCTGTCAAGTACATTGCCCCTGTATTTGGTGGCATAAATCTTGAAGACATATCTGCACCGCGCTGCTTTGAAATTGAATCCCGGCTGAAACAAGAGCTTGATATTCCAGTCTTTCATGACGATCAACATGGTACAGCGGTGGTTGTATTGGCAGCGCTAATTAATGCTCTCAAGATTGTTAAAAAAGAAATGCGCAATATTAAGGTTATTGTCAGCGGCGTAGGTGCTGCCGGCGTTGCTTGTTCCAAGATACTGATGTCCTCTGGTGTGCGCAACATCATTGGATTTGATCGCACCGGTGCCCTTTATAAAGGGCGCACAGATGGCATGAACCACATGAAGGAGTGGTTTGCCGACAACACAAATCCTTCGCTGTACAGAGGAAGTGTCCACGATGCTCTTGACCGAGCAGATCTTTTCCTGGGGTTGTCTGGCCCTGGGACAATTGAGGCCAAGGATTTATCTCGCATGGGCAGAGATCCAATTGTATTTGCCATGGCAA
>JACQVM010000196.1 GCA_016209785.1 Candidatus Melainabacteria bacterium
ACCAAGCACCAATCAGTGCGCCCGTGCTGCTGGCAACAACGATGTCTGGTTTGATTCCAGCCTTGTCCAAAACCCTTAGTGCGCCAATATGGGCAGCACCTCGAGCACCGCCACCACCAAGAGCATAAGCAATTCGGGGCTTTGATGTAGCATCTAGTGCCAGAGCTGGACAGCTAGGGAAAACTGCCAAGACAAGGCAGATAGTAAGGCCTACGCGATAGTGCTTAAACATGTAATGCAGGCTGCACAAATAGATAAACGACCTTATTAATTGATGCCAAGAAACCAAGGCAAACATCCCAGTATGGGGAGCCTTGCTATGGTATCAGGTGCAGCGCTTCAGTGCTCTTTGTCCAGGTGTGTCAGTTAAACACACATGGGGTTGTGTTAGGTTAGATTAGAATGGTCGTGTTGGAAACTATGAAGTATATGTCTATGATGGCTGTTTGCCTTGTAGCACGAATGCTAAGAGTCCGATTGTGTGTCGCGCCGCCCGGCATTGCAACTGTTTTTGTTTGCTTGTTGCTTCCCATTGTCTTGTCGGCTTGTCAATGCCATCAAGCTTCACCTATCCTCTATTGGGGTTCGGTGCCAAATGAGGAGGGCATGAGGCAGCTTAAGAGCCTGGGCATCAAAACCATAGTTAACCTGCGTACAAATTCCCATAAAGGCAGGAGTAAGTTTGCCAGTGAGATAGGACTTGGCTTTCATCACATTAAAACTGGCGTGGTGCTGACGCCAGAAGAGGCAGAGCTTAGGAAGTTTTTGACAATCTTGTGCAATCCAGCAAATCAGCCTGTCTACGTGTGCTGCAACATAGGAATTGACAGAACCTCTTATTATGTGGCCGCATACAGGGTGGCGATGGAGGGCTGGACGGTTAAGCAGGCTACCGATGAGATGTTGGCTCACGGGCTTAAGGCGTGGTGGCCAACTTTTAGGGAGTACGATGACTCATTAAGGGCAAACGAGGCGGTATTACGCCGTATTGCCAGACAGATGAAGTGTCCCGATATTGTTATGCAGAAGTCTTGGGGGGTCTGTCCTTGTGTTCGCCTAGGGCCACTGACGGGCTTAAGTAGTCCTGCCAACAGCAATCTACATAGGGAGGCACGTGCTCGCTAGCTTTAGTAAGGGCTCTTAACGGTTGGCTCCAATGAGGTACAAGGGATTGAGGATATTAACTTACAGTGAGGTAAATGTGATTTTATGGGGTGCCACTAGCGTGTTAGTGGCTATTGCCCTTTGGTTTCTGGCTGGCCCTGTTGGTGCTCACCAAGATAACAATTTTGACAGCTTGTCCAAGCAGCTCTTGTGCCGCATCCAGGATGGCAAGCTCAAGGGCAAGTTGACTGGTAAGGATGAAAAGCAGGTCATGAAGCTATACGGTTTTGTCCACGACACCAGAAAACAATATCAAGCAACCGGCCTTAACTTTTGTAGAAAAAGAGCTCTGGAGTATCTCTTGCAGCAACTGGATTACAGCCTGGATGATGAGCTTGGACAGTCTAATAAGGAGAGTTTTGCTAGTTACACTGCCAGGCGCCTAGTTGACCTAAGCGAAGGCATAGAGCAAGGCAAGCGTTCAGGCCGCCTAAATGCTATCGATTGCCAGAGACTCACCACGGAAATGGTTTCTCTAGAGCACAATAACTTTCGCTTAGTGATGGATGGTCTGTCAGCCCAGGATGAGCATAAGCTTGACCAACAATTAGATGATATAGAGCGAGACTTGTGTGAGAAGTTGGTTGGACCTGAGTACTGGACTAGAATTGGGCCATTGGACAATCGCCTTTATCCTATCAGGGTGAAAATAGATCAAAACATCATTAACGGTAAACTCACGAGCAGCGAAGCAAACAATTTAAATCGAGAGTTTGGACGGTTGCGATATCTTGAGGACAGGTGGTCTACACCAGATGGCTATGTGACCAGTTGGGAAGGTAGCACACTGTTTAAGCTGGCAGAGCTGCTTGGTCGTACCGTGGATTTTAAGGTGGCAAACAAGCTAAAGACAACTCCAGGGATTACCATGGATGGCAATTCTCATGACCAGGTAAGTGATTTTCAGACACCTTGTCTTTGGTACCCAAGTCGTCAGGGCGGCTATTATGACGCCAGTGGGCAGGTAAATGGAGTCATCCTGGGGAGCCAAGTGCACAAATATGGTGGGGTCATGGCTGATGGCATGCCGGTTCCTTTAGGCAAGGATGTTGACCTTTACAAGCTGCCTTAGGAAGCCACTCTGTTACGCCCAGCATCTTTAGCTCGCTGTAAGGCAAGCTTGGTGTCGCGTAATATTGTTTCAGGATTGAGATCCTCCATGTTAAAGCCAGCACAACCAACGCTAACTGTTACATGTGGACCTTTGCGTCCAGGTCCTTTCACAAAGGACATTTGCTCAATTTCTAGTCGGATTTTTTCAGCAAGTACTTTGATACCATTGAGGTCTGTGTTAGGTGCCACCACGGCAAACTCATCACCACCATAGCGAGCCACTAAGTCACTGCCACGGATTTGATTAAGCAGGCGGTTGGCGATGGTGGACAATACTAGATCACCTATTTCATAACCAAACTCATCGTTGATGTTCTTAAGGTTATCAATGTCTACTATGAGAAGGCCAACTGGAGATCTTTGACGGTAGGAAAACAATAGCTGTTGCTGCAGAAAGCCTACAAGAAATTCTAGGTTGTACAATCCGGTCAAAGGATCAGTAGAGGCGCGATATTGTTCACGTTGGTACAGGCTTTCAATTTCCTGGTTGGCGAGCAGCAAACGCATCACAGGCTGCATGTGCAACTGCAACTGGGCCATGGTAGCTTGGGTGGCATCGTCCAAGGTTTGCTTTTGTGTAAGACCAAAAACCAATGCTCCTAAGGTTGCCTTGTCGCTTTTTACAGGGAGAACTTCAACTGAGCTTATTGTCTTACCGCCAGGCTCTTGTAGTTCGCCGCTAATGTCGACAGAGAGCTCCTTGTGGATTTCTAGCTCACGTGTCAAGCGGCGCGCCATGTCATCGAACGATTTTTTGTTAAGGGCTTGTTGCATTTGGAAAGCTGCCCAAGGGGTGTGGGTACTTGCCAAAACAAGGCCCATCACCGGGAAATTAAAAAGCCCACCTAAAAGTACAAAGTAATTGTCTACAAACTTTTTGCGTGGTTCTATCACTTTCATGGCTAGCCTGGTTAGTCTTCCAACCAACCGTTCAATTAGCAGATCACCAGCCAGTTGTTGGTAACTGGCTGTTAGATTGGCAGAAAAATCTCTTGTTGTTTTACTTACCAGAGCTTGCCCTGTCCAGCCTTGCTGACCTGCCGCATCTACCAACTTGTTGACCAGAGCTACAAGCTTGTCTTTGCCAAGGTCGTTTAGGCTCATAATGGAATCAGCCTGGGAAGCTTTCGACCAGAAGGGACTGTCTTGGCTAGCATCAACATCTACTAGGACTACCGGAAGGCAAGACATGTTGTCATTGGACTTAATCAGGCAAGAGAGCATATAGCCACTTAAATCAGCTAATTGAGTAGCTGCAATGACAATGTCTGCACCTTCAGTAGTTAGTTTGTTGAGAGCTTCGAAGCCACCACTTAAGCTTGTGACAGTAAACTTGTTGCTTTGCAGGGTGTCTTTTATGG
>JACQVM010000215.1 GCA_016209785.1 Candidatus Melainabacteria bacterium
ATGTTGTTGCGTCCCCAGCTATAAGCGACCAAATTGATAGCTTCTGTAGTGTTACGTGCAAAGATTATTGAGCGGCTGTCTGGGGCATCAATAAAGTGGCTAGTCTTTTGGCGGCAGGACTCATAAGCTTCTGTTGCTTCTTCACTTAAGGTATGGATGCCACGGTGGATATTGGCATTGTAAGAGTCATAGTACTGCCTAAGCGCATCAGTTACACATTTAGGCTTTTGAGATGTAGCTGCGTTGTCCAGGTAAACAAGCTGTTGCCCGTTTACCTTGCGGGTAAGAATTGGAAAATCTTCTCGAATTTTTTGAATGTTGTACATGACTTATTTGCTGTTAGGTGACACGTTTACCCACAAAGCACCATCACGAACCTCAACAGGGTATGTTGGTACAGGAACAACTGCAGGCAAACAAAGTGGATTTCCTGTCTTAACATTGAACCTGGCCCCATGTCTGGGGCATTCAATTTGATCGTTAAATAGCTCACCTTCTCCTAATGGACCGTTGTCATGCGTACAAAGGTCTGCAATAGCATAATATTGTTCTTCTACATTGCAAACAGCTATCCTGACCGAACCTGCCTGGAAGATTTTTACCTGTCCAACTGGCACATCAGAGACTTGTCCTAGCTTGATAAAGTCTGAGACTGTCACCTAAATCCTCCTGTATTACATTTATGGGATGAGACAAATGTAAATGTCCTCACCACGTATCTCTACCTTATACGAAGGGACTGGCTCCTGAGCTGGCCCGGCTAAATTTGCGCCAGTTTTTAAATCAAACTTGGCTCCGTGCCAAGGACATTGAACTAGTCCTTGTGCTACCGACCCCTCGCTTAAAGGTCCACCCTTGTGAGTGCAGGTGTTGCCTATAGCATAAAACTGCCCCTCGACATTAAATAAAGCAATTTTGTGCCCAGATAGCTCAATTAGTCTAGATTCACCAGGGTGAATGTCGGACACTTTGGCTGCTTTCAAATACTCACTTGCAATAGCCATAAGAAATCCCTCCTTTCAATGTGCCACCGTATTTTTGATGATCTCGTTAAGGAGTCTGGTAATTCTTGATAAGTCTTCCGTTGGCTCACTTACGCTCGACATCAGCGACATATCAAACTCTTCTATTACCTTTCTAAAGAATCCTTGTACGATGAGCTCTTCGGCTTGCTTTAAGGTCATGCCACGGCTCATCAAATAGAAAACCTGATCCTTATCGACCGGACCTACTGTAGCTCCGTGAGAGCATTTGACGTCATCGGCCAGTATCTCCAGCTTAGGTATGGAATCAGCTCGAGCTTGACTGCCTAGCAAAAGGTTCTTGTTTGACTGGTAGGCATCCGTCTTCTGAGCCTGCTTAGCTACCCGGATTATGCCTTGATAGACCGATGTTGCGGAACCATTTAAGGCTACTCTAAAATTGATATCGGATTTGGTATCAGGGGCATTATGCTCCTGGATGGTGTTGAAGTTAAAGGATTCTTTGTCATTTCCGATAACAATGCCTAGCACCTTGCTCTTGGCACCGGGTTCTTGAAGGGCTGTGACAATGTCAGTCTTTGCCTGCTTGCCGCCGACGGACACTACAAGCGAGGTCAAGAGTCCATCACGGTAAACTTCATTGTGATTAAGCCCAACAGAAAATGCATTAGAGCCTAATTGTTGAATTTCAAGATAGTTCACCTCGGCAGATGGTCCAACATGCACATAAACTGATTGATTAAAGACAAGCAGGACAGCTGAGTTATCTGCATTGTTACCTGAATTGACTGGCGCACGAGTGCGTGTATTGGAGCTTGCCATGTGCCATAAATTAACTTTGCTGTGTGAATCTGCCACCACAATTAAGTGTGGAAAGATGCCTGTACAAGAGGTGATGTCGGAAGAATCCTCAATATTGATACCAGTTATAAACGGAGCGTCTATTTGTACTCCGGGGGGTACATAAAGAAAAACCCCGGAGTTGAACAAGGCTTTGTTCATGGAGCTAAATTTTAGATGAGCATGGTTGTTGAGTTCAGCGCATAAATAAGGACGGATTAAATCCCCGTGGCTTTCTACCGCTGCTCTATTAGGCTCAAAAATGACCCCAGCGTTGCTTAGATCTGACGAAAGCTCAAGATAGCCAGCATTAAGGTTTGTCTCAAGGAAGATGCCTGCAGGTTTATCTAGTCCCTTTATTGCTTTGCTAAACCATGTGGGTAATTGAGGAGTTGTTTTGCTTTGCTCAGCAAATGTAAGTATTGTGAGATCAGAGAAGTCGAGGCTATTAATTTCTGTTCGCCGCCACGAATCTTCACGAGATGTGGGCATGGGGGTATTCTGAAATGTTTCCCAGGCAGAGAACCTTACTTTCTTTAGCCACGGTGGTTCAGCCGGGCAGACTGCAAAATCCGCCACTGTCTGCCTGACTGTGGTACTGGCTGATTTAGTTCCGGTCATCTCTTAAAAACTACCTCTTTTAGCTTGCGGGATGGAACACCGTGTGCTCGCACTTGAGCCTGTTTAGCATTCAGCGGTGTCTTGACTAGCCTACAGAACCTTCCATTTCTAGCTGTATGAGCCTGTTGAGCTCGACTGCATATTCCAAAGGAAGTTCCTTGGTGAATGGCTCAAAGAAGCCATTTACAATCATGGTGGTTGCTTCAGATTGTGTCAGTCCTCGACTCATCAGGTAGAAGAGCTGCTCTTCACCTACTTTGGAGACAGTGGCTTCATGCTCTATGGTTACATCTTTCTCGTCAATTTCCATTGTTGGATAAGTGTCAGACCTTGACCTTTCATCCATAAGCAAGGCGTCACAGCGTACTGAAGACTTTACATTGGTGGCTTTAGGATATACCTTAACCAGCCCGCGATAAGATGTTCTGCCACCATCTTTGGAAATGGACTTGGACACAATAATTGAGCTTGTGTTGGGTGCAGCATGAACCATCTTTGCGCCAGCATCCTGATGTTGATCTTGTCCAGCAAATGCTATTGAGAGAACCTCTCCATGTGCGCCTGCTCCTACAAGGTAAATTGAAGGATATTTCATGGTTAACTTTGAGCCCAGGTTGCCGTCTAC
>JACQVM010000216.1 GCA_016209785.1 Candidatus Melainabacteria bacterium
CTACAAGTTTTATTCCTTTGGATCAAAATCCAATGGTTACCAAACTGCTGGATTTTTTGGCCTCCGACAGCAACCCAGAAGTTGTGTTGTTAGGTTCTTCTTTGACTTTGATACCATCTGTACGCTCAGATGATCAATTGACAGGCCGTAAAACCCGATATGACACATGGTATCGACATCAGTTTATTAATGCCTATCCAGACGCTAAATATTTGAGACAATTGTTGCAAAGACATCTAGGGAAAGATGTACACATTGCCAACATGGCTGTTACTGGAGCAATGGTATCAGACGAATGTCTGATACTGGAAAAACTTCTTGCTTCAGGAAAAACACCACAGGTGGTGGTAGTTGAAGTAGCTGAGCGAGGCTTCTTAGACAAGTTACGCGCTAACATTGAAAAAACTCCAGTTTATCAAGTGTTAGCTGATTTCCGTTGCCTCAAGGACATTTTGAAGCGCAATCCTTCGCCTCAGGAAATTCAAGATTTTGTTGTTGGTAATCTCTGGTATTACTACAAGGTCAAGGCAGACTATCGGGCCTTCCTAGCTGGTTGGTTTTCTGGTGTGATTCAACATCCGCTCAATCTATGGGAAGCTGCGCAAGGCTGTCGCAGACAAAACGTTTTGCTGCCGCTCAATCCTGAAAACCAATGGGCTGCACTCTACACCCCCCTAACTCATGATCACGCCAAGGATATGCAGTTCAACCATTCCATTTACAATCCGCCCGACATGCAGCTATTTGCCAAACAATCTTGGTATATGGAGCATTTGCTCAAGATAGCTCACGAGGCTGGCATTACTGCAGTTATTGTTAACATGCCCATGCCCAGGGAAAATACAGCTTTGATCCCTGCGTACGTCCGCAAGCGCTATCATCATCTCCTAAAGTCATTATCCTATCGATACCAAGCGGTTTTCCTGGACTTAGAAAACTCCCCAGATTATCAATTAACTGATTTTGAGGATTCCTCGCACATGAATGCCTCCGGTGGACACAAGCTGTTTTCTACCTTAGCTAAAACTATTTCCTGCCGGACACGCATATCACCATAAAGGTCTCTAGCCAGCGTCTACGCACCTACCTGGGCACACACTTACTCTTGTTCGACACGGCATAATGTCGTCCGATGGTTCTGTAGTCTATAGATGGAGGAAGGCTAACCCCCTTCAGGGCATTGCGTCCATCAATAACTACAGGCTTGTCCATGGTGGCACATAGTTGCTGCCAATCCCATCCGGCAAACTCCGGATGAGCTGTAGCAATCACAACTGCCTCAGCACCACTCACGGACTCTTCTGCGTCCCTACACAATTTAACCTGTCCAGCCAACAAAACATCAACCTTATGACAAACCAATGGATCGTAAACCCTCACATGGGCACCCTTAGCTAGTAAATGATCAATAAGACGCATAGCAGGTGAGTCCCTGAGATCATCAGTTCCTGGCTTGAAAGCCAACCCTAGCACCGTTACAATACGCCCTTTTAGATTGCCCAACACCTGCTCAGCTAGACATACTAGCTGCTGAAATCGCCTTTCATTTACCTCAAAAACAGCATCTAAAAGCTGAGAGTCAACTTGTTTGTGCTTAGCAAACAACCTTAAGGACTTCACGTCCTTGGGCAAGCAGCTTCCTCCAAACCCAGCGCCAGCTCTAAGATAGGTTAGTATTTCTGGTCGAACACGCACCCCATCAACTATGGGAGAAAGTCGGTGATCGAGATGCAATCCTTCCATCACCTCGTCCACATCAGCACCAGGAGTTGCCTCACACAAGGAGGCTATTTCATTGCTAAATGAAATAAGCGTTGCCAGCAAAGCATTTGAGGCATACTTAATAAATTCAGCATTGCGCAGGCTTGTTCTTACTTTAGGACAGTCTGACCAGGCATAAAGATTAATTAAAAGCTCGCCGGATAAATTATCCCACTCACCAATAACAATCCTGTCTGGATTTAAAAAATCAGTTACCGCAGAACCCTCGCGCAAAAACTCAGGATTCATGCAAAGTCCAAACTCTCCTGCTGATAAGCCTGAAGACTCCTCCAAGATACTTCTGACCATACCATCAGTGGTGCCTGGCACTACCGTACTCTTAACCACAACAGCATGATAACCTTGCTTACGACGCAATATTTGCCCCATAGACAATGTTGCAGCACTTACTGCAGTTAAATCAATGCCTTGCTCACTAACTGGCGTAGGCACTGCAATGATAGACACTTGGCTCTCTTGCATAGCTAGCTCGAGATTAGAAGTGGCCTTAAATTTCCCTGTGTTAAGCCCCTCGGCAATCAAGGCATCCAATCCCGACTCGTGAAACGGTGCATATCCACGGTTAATGGTGTCAATCCGCTCGTGCACTAAATCAACACATGTGACCACATGCCCTTTAGAGGCAAGACAGGCACCAGTCACCAGACCAACATAGCCAGCACCAATTACAGATACTTGCATCTATCTATCCTACTTACAAACGACTGCCTCGGCTGCCAGCTCCCTATACGAAGCTAGGGTTCTTGCCAGTCCCTCATCTAGCTCAACCTCTGGCTGCCAGGGAGCTAACGCCTTTAGTTTATGGAGCTCTGGACAGCGGCGTTGTGGATTGTCTGTTAAGTAATGAACATCACTGCTGGTTAAATACTTAACAGGGAGCCTGGGTGGAGCAGCAACCTTACTTATTCTTTCTGCTAGCTCGGCAATACTAATTTCTTCTTGATCGTTTCCTACATTAAACGACTCGCCATTGGCAGAAGACAAAAGCACAAAGAGCATTGCCTTAATGGCATCACGAACATAACAAAATGATCTTGTTGCAGTGCCATTACTAAAGAGCACTAATGGCTCTCCATCAAGGGCCGCTGACATTAAATCAGGCATTATACGTTTGTCATCAAGTCTTTGTCCTGGACCATAAACGTTAAAAGGTCGCACAATTTTAACCGGTAGACCATAGAGCCGATAATAAGTCATGCACAAAGTTTCAGCTAACCGCTTTGACTCATCATAACAAGCACGTGGCCCAGTACATGACACGTTGCCAAAATATTCTTCCGGTGTCGGAACAACACTAGGATCTCCGTAAATTTCACTTGTGCTTAGATACAGCATGCTACCTGCACCCTGCCTAGCCAACTCCAACATGTGCCGCGTGCCATCGGTATTTACTGCTATCGTTTCTAAGGGAAAGGCACGATAAAAGGTTGGTGAAGCAATGCTAGCTCCGTGTATAACCCAGTCAATTCTTTGGTTCACTTTGAGAGGTTTAGTTACATCGTGAACAACAAACTCCATGTCTGAGCGATTGCTTAAATGCTCCAGACGCTCCGGAACGCCGCTTATAAAATTGTCCACTGCCACAACCCGACACGGCTCTCCAATACCACTGTCATTAAACTGTGCCACCACATCCAGAAGATAACTTAAAAGAAATCCTCCAGAGCCTGTCACAAGCATTGTTGTACCAGACAACTGCTTTAGCTCATCGCCCATTTGCGTCACTATAAGTTCCGCATCTTCTCTCACCACCGAGCTTGTTTTAGCCATACGCATTCTTGTTAAAGTTGAAGTTTTCCTAGACGCTAGCGTAATCTATCCAATTCAGCAAAGGTCACAACGTGTTGCTTGCCTCAGCCACTGCAATTGCGCCAGATTAGTCTATCATGCCCTCCAATGGAGTGCATCCAGCCAACCACTCAACAGATCAATAAACCTTGTGTCCATAGGCAATTGGAAGGTTAGGCAAAGCTAAGACTTCCAAACACACATTGGCAAATTCCACACAGCTGTGTGCTCTGGTGGGTCTAGGCCCCAGGTCAGCCCTAGGACTTAGCTGATGAAACATACAATCCAACCTGGACAAATGCCCCGGCAAAGCACTTGGCTTTATGGGAAAAGCAACATCAAATTTTGTCCAGGCAGCCCCGGCTGAAACAATATGTGGAGACCAAGGGCTAGTGTACGTAAAAGCATTGCCAACTGGATCGCAAGAGCGAGCGCTCACCTCGATACCCGGCATTGCGGTACCCGCCTGCGACTTAACTTGACCAGAAATACGTACCAACCAGAGACTGTTGGAGGTCCATTGAGGCAAATCTGTCAGACAACAGCTCCAAGTCTCTCCCGGTGGAACTTTCAAGAAAACCTTTTTAAGACTGGTCACCGTTTGAGAAGCTGTTTGGCTAGCTTGCGGCACAGCCAGCAAATGAATAAAAAAGTTTCCTGGGGGTTTGGTCGTGCCTTCACTATAGCTTGTCACGCAACAATCTCGTATGGGCACCTTTATGTCATAGCGAGTATCGGTAATGCCACTATCGTTTTCAACCCCATAAAACGCCTTCTCCCACGAATAGCTGGTGAGGCTTGGCATACTAAGACATTGTTGGCTAGTATCGTATGCGCCAAACAGGCGAGTTGTGCTCTCATCAACCTTCCTGACCTCTATTGTTACCTTAGGTTTATCCTTTAATTGTTGTAGAGCTCCTGGAGGAATAGGCAGCAAAAACCACTGTCTTAAATCAACATTGTCCATTCCACTAGCAATAGTTAAGCAATCAAAGATATACCC
>JACQVM010000208.1 GCA_016209785.1 Candidatus Melainabacteria bacterium
GGCTACTCCGTAGGGTCTTTAGAGCGGGGACCAACTAGATAGGAAGGCACATTTAAGGAGCACTGAGCATGAGCAATTACTTTCCTTATGAAGATTCACTCCAAGAGCCAAATGAACAATTAGACGACCTAAGTGGCTTACTTTCTAGTTTTGCTTGGGGCAACATGGAAGAACAAAACACTTACCAATACTCAACTTCTCAAGAAGAAGACCACCTTGAGCTCACCAATCCATATGAAACAACCAGAAGTTATGGCTTTGTTAAATCACCGAGCTATGGACTGGTCGATGCTCCTTCTTTTGGCTTAGTAGAGACACCAAGCTATGGACTGGTTGATGCACCTACGTATGGTTTGGCTGACAATCTACCTATATACCGGGCGCCGGTAATTGATGGACCAGTCATAGGCGATGAGCCTGAAGTTTATGCCCCTGAGAGAGACTGGCTTACTCAAGGCACTATTATTGATGACAACAACATCGTTTCAGTTCCTGAAAAAGACTGGTTAACCCAAGGACATGTTGTTGACGAAAAGCCTACCCAAAACATTGATATTAAGCCACCCAAAGGTGGTTGGGATCCTAAAGTGTTCGACACACTTATGTACGGCATGAAGATCCTCTCTGGCGGCGTGTAATTAAGTTTGATCCCCACAGCGCAAGATGGCTCAGCCAAATATAAAGGCTGGGCTATTTTGTGTTGTGCGTAAGATATGCCAGCATTGATTCTGCTGCCAGCTCACCGCTGTGGATACAGTCAGGGATTCCTACACCTAAATAGCTATTACCAGCTAATGCCAGTCCTGGCAGCCTACTTACCTTATCTTGAATTTGTGCTACCAGATTAAGATGTCCTACATGAAACTGTGGCATAGACAAAGGGTGCCGTGACAAAAGAGACAACTGTGGCAATGCCTGAACTCCAAGATAGGTCTTCAAATCTTGCTGCACAACACCTTCTATTTCATCGTCAGAAAGTGCAAATATGTGTGGCTGTAGAGCACCACCCAAAAACACCCTTAAGATAACCTTACTGTCCGGAGCACGTCCTGGAAATTTAATGTTGCTAAACGTACAAGCAATGATTGAACATCCCTCGACAGCCGGCACAACAAAGCCAAAACCATCAAGGGGATGGCTAATATCAGTTCGATTATAGATGAGGGTTAGCACTGCCGATGATGCAAAAGAAATGCTTGCCAGCAGAGCTCTGAGATCAGGATCAACTTCAGCAACCATTGTAGCTGTCTTGTATGCTGGCGTACAAACAATTACTGCATCGCCTGTGATGCTCTGTCCATTATCCAGCGTCACAGTCCAATTAATGCCGTTGTGCGCCCTAGCTATCCTGGCTACAGCACTATCATAAGCAATACTGCCTTCTGGCAGTCGCTCAGCTAAAGTATCAACTAAAACATCCAACCCGTCCTTGAGGGTCACAAACAAACTGTACCTAGCACCAGACTCACCTTGGCCTCCAGTAGACTGGACACCTGGTGTAGACCTTCTTCTTTGACGTTCCTGGTGCCACATGCCACGAATTACACTGCCATAAGTCTTCTCCAACTCCAAAAAGATAGGCATACTAGCTTTCATGCTCAGTTGAGCTGGATCAGCAGTGTAAATGCCGCCCACCATAGGCTGAGCTATTCGCTCTAAAGCTTGCCTCCCTAATCTGCGTACAACAAAATCAGCTAAACTTTCATCTTGTATTATTGGCTTAGCGGGAAGCAACAAATCAGCAGCCATCCTAAGCTTGCCACCCCAAGTAAACAATGACGACCGTAGAAAGGGCATCCATCGTGTTGGCGCTAACATCATAAAGCCTTCAGGCAAAGGATGCAGCTTGCCACCAAAGGCTACATAGGTTCTCCGGCACTTTTCACTAGTTTGGACAATTTGCTCAGCTAGTTCTAAACGCTGACACAAATTAACTGCCCAAGGTTTTTGAGTAATAAAAGAATCAGGCCCACACTCAAAAATAAAATCATCCTGACGGAATGTACGTATGACCCCACCAAGGCGCGTGCTTGCCTCCAAAAGAACCAATTCAAGGTTGATACCTTCCCTGGCAGCAATCTCAACTAGCCTGTGAGCTGCAGCTAGCCCAGAGATACCGCCACCAATAACGATGATTCTTTTTGAGCGCTCCGTCGCCATCGTCCCTCGGCTCCTCCGCGCGATAATACGCTCGCCGGCCGAGGGCTCCTCGCCGCTCGTTGGCTCGCTATACTTCATTCCCTATCCACTCTCGCTGCATCTTGTGGTTTACTCATAACTGTTTGCACTAATTCTCCAAGCAGCTCAATAAACTTCGGATGCTCACCTACTGTTGCTGCTCGAAACATATTCAGCCCAATTTCCTTTGCTTTGCCTTGTGCTGCAACATCTAGATCAAACAACACCTCAGCATGATCACACACAAAACCAATTGGAACAACCACCACATCAGTCGCCCCGGCAGTCCTTACTGTGAGCAGGGCATCTTTAATATCAGGCTCAAGCCAACTGTGAGACTTAGGACCGCTGCGGCTTTGATAAGCCACCAGCCAATTGTTTAACCCCAAAGTTTCTGAGACAAGAGTCGCTGATTCTTGAACTTGACTAACATATTCAGAAGCACCACCCATATCTGCTGGAATACTATGAGCTGTAAAAATACACCAGGCAGACTTTTTTCTATTCTCAGGGATTTGCCCTAAGGTATCCTTGACACGGCTGGCAACTGCCTCAATAAACATTTTATGATTGTGCCAAGGTGCAACAAAATCCACCGACAATAAGCCACTTCCTACAGGCTTAAGTGGTGCCCGGACTGCATCGACATACCGCTCAAAACTAACCTCACTGCGGTGTGGCGCCATAATAATTCCAATTGCCCTTTGCCGCTTGTCAGTTAACATACGTTCAATAGTTTCACGCACATATGGCTTCCAATAGAGCATACCCAGGTAAACTGGCAAATTGATTGCAGCTTTGGAAAGCAAGCCCTCCAAGGCTCTCGCCTGCCGCTGAGTCAACTCATTAAAAGGTGACTTACCACCAATTACCCTATACTGCTCTACTACCTGCTCAATACGTTCTGGTGGCACTGGACGACCGCCAACAATGTTTTGTATAAACGGACGTACTTCCTCAATCGCAGTTGGTCCACCAAAACCCACCATAAGAACAGCATCATACTTAAGCGTCACTTGATTGCCCCCCAAGCTCATGAACAGATTCAACTAAAAATCTGACATGGTCAAAAGGTGTATTGGGCAGCACCCCATGCCCAAGGTTAAAAATATGCCCTGGCCGTCCTTGGGCTTGCTGCAGCACTCGTGCTGCTTGTTTCTTGATAACGGCAGGCTCAGCTAAGAGCACAACTGGATCAAGGTTACCCTGCACAGCCACATCATAACCAACACGCCGCCATGCTTCATCAAGATTACAACGCCAATCTAAGCCAATAACATCCCCACCAGCCTGCCGCATCAGCTCCAGCAAGTGAGCCGTTGGTGTACCAAAATGAATAACTGGCACACCCTGATTCAGGGTCGTTATTACCTGTTTGGTATAAGGCAATACAAACTCCTTGTAATCTTCCTGGGCTAAGCACCCCACCCAACTATCAAAAAGTTGAATTGCTTGAACACCTGCAGCTATCTGGGCATTTAAGTATCGTGTAGTAACATCGACCAACCGCTCCATAAGAGCATGCCAACATTCAGGGTTGGTATACATCAGGGATTTAGTCTTATCAAAGTGTCGTGCTGATCCACCCTCAATAAGATAAGAAGCTAAAGTAAAAGGTGCACCAGCAAACCCTATGAGTGGTATCCGGGCGTTAAGTTGAGACCTTGCTATGGTAATTGCTTTAAGAACAAATCCTAACGAGTCTTCAATCTCAACATGGGCTAGTCTTGCTACGTCAGCAGGCAAGTGCACCGGGTTGAAGATGACCGGTCCATCTCCTTTGGCATACTCCAGTCCAACACCCATGGCTTCCAAAGGCAAGAGAATGTCTGCAAAGATAATGGCAGCATCCACACCAAGCTTCTCTTGGGCCATCACAGTGACCTCGGCAGCTAAATCAGGACTTTTGCAGAGCTCCAGGAAGCCTACCTTAGCCCGAATGTGCCTGTATTCAGGCATGAATCTTCCTGCCTGGCGCATAAGCCAGACAGGCGTGTACGAAACAGGTTGACACTTACAAGCCTTAATAAAGACGCTGTCACGCCATAGAGCTCTCTGGCTACCAGAAACTGCCTTGGTAGCGTTCTTACTTTTGTCAAACTCAGGCTCAGGCAACTTCCTAGTCCAGCATGCAACAGTTAGCCATCCTAGCACATACTAGCTGTGAAACATCTTATGCATTTTGTTACAGATCCCGCACGTGCTTGTCCTGTCAGTCCTTCCAGTTACATCAGAGCTAAGATCTGTCAGACATTCTATATATAATTGTTTATCCCGTTCTGGAGGGCAAGCTGGTGCTCACATCTTCTATTGCCAATGTGGTGTCCCTTCCTTCAGATTTGCCTCGCTCTGCTGTCGCGGTACTGACCAGCGGAGGCATTTCTAGCGCAGTGTTGTTGGCACAAGCATTAGATCACTTCGAGGCTGTATACCCTATTTATGGACAGTTTGGACTGCCTTGGCAAACAGTTGAGGAACAACATCTCAGACGGTTTTTAGCAGCTATGCGAGGTCCAGGACTTGGCAGGTTAAAGGTTCTTGAACTGCCTGTAGATGATATTTACAAAGAAGATGGCACCATTGCCGCCCAGTTGGTGCCTGAAAGCACAGAGCCAGAAGAACTACTCACATTATCAGGACGTAATGTGCTTTTGCTGTCTAAGGCCTCTGTGTGGAGTGTTGTAAATGGAATTGAAGTATTGGCAACTGGCCCTCAACCAGAGCACCGGTTGCACAACGAAAGTCACAAAGTAATCCAGCAAATCAAATCTATTGTTAGGGCAGGGCTCAAGCAATCAATTACCGTAGTCGACCCACTTTCTCAGTTAAGTAAGTGTCAGGTAGTTGCTCTAGGGCGGGATCTACCTTTGGAGTTTACTTTCTCCTGCATTAGCCCAGTTCACAAAGGTGAATTTGGCTCTGTCCACTGTGGACGCTGCCACAAATGCATTGAGCGCCAGCTTGTTTTCGCAGAGAACTCAATTCAGGATCGCACACGCTATGCAACTGCTGAGTTGCTGGCTGGCACTATGATCTAGCTCAACTGTTACAGTCTCTCGCTGGACAAAGATAGCTGCCTAGCAGGCTACCAAGACCCACCACCACCACCACCGAAGCCACCACCACTAAACCCTCCATCCAGTCCACTAAAGCCACCACCGGCCCCACTTGCTGAAGACGAGGGTTCCTTAGAAGAAAATGTCTCCCCCATGGTCTGCATTCCGTGACCTAAATCACCCACAAAAAGGCGTGGTCTAAAGACATAGTCTGGACTGTGAAGATTATAAGGCTCGTACCAATCAGGTGGCTGGCTCAGCAAGTCCTGGAATGCTACTGCCCATTCATCACCCACTCCAAGCACCATGGCATAAGGCAAAAGTCGCCCAAAGATTGTCGGATCGTCTTTAGCAAGAACTGCAATACGATCCTTTTCGGCAAGCCTAACAAAGCGCTGAAAGCCAAGACACTCTCGTAAAGTACGAGATCCACTCCTTGTCCTGGCAGGCATTGCCCTGGCTGAGATAAACACCACTAATGCTGATAAGATTATGCCTGCCGCCAGAGGCATCTGCTGTGTTAAGTCAGATGTTATCGCCAAAAACACACCAAGTGCTAAGAACAAAAAAGCAACAAAGTAGTGCACAAACCGCACCACATCTGGATTTTGCTTAAAAAATCTTCTTTCGGTAAGTGACTGATATATTTCATTACGCATCTTAGGAAGATACTCATAAAACTTATATTTCAAGTCCGAAAGAAGCACAGTATTTTTGTAACCCTTAAACAACCCATCTAAAAACATCACCTCATGCAATCGCAAACCCTTTGTATCGGGCTCATTATATGTTCGTGTAAATTCATAATCTTGAATAGAGAAAAACAAGAAGCCATTAGAACAAGGCCTGTCCTTAATCTTAAGAAACCCACGGGCTGCTAAATCAATGAGGGTAGCTACAATATCGGTTGTATCACAACGCTCATCAACAAGTGTACCTACCTCGGCCGGAGTAAGCTCTTTCGGTGGATTCCATTCCACAGCAACCGGCTTGCCGCCGTCCTCATCACGCCCAGAGCTAGCCCATTCCGACCAAAGAACAAATGCAGTAATCCCAGGAACGCACAATAAAGGCCACCAGTCCTTGAAAAACCAGGCTAGCTCCTGAGACAGTGATGGCCGCTCAACAGAACCTTTAGGCAATGCAGCAACAATAGTCATGCCCTCAGCAGGATGGAGCCCATAAGCAGAAAAAACAATGCGGCTGCGCTCTTGTTTTATCTGACCTGTTTTACGAGAACCAAGAGGACCAACATAGCAGGCTGTTTGAATCTCGTTTGTGCTCATGCCAGTGGGTGGATAGAAATTTACTGACACCTTCTCAATTGAAAATGGCCACTCGTTGCCAGTAGCATTCCAATAAACCTCTGGTGCCCCACCAAAAAAATTTACTGCTCTTCTCACGTGATAACGGAGGCAATAAGTCTGCTCTCCAGAGACAATAACATTTGGGTCACCAATTCTTATGTTGACGTCTCGTCCTTGGATTTCCTTATCATATCGATAAGGACTTTCATTCTCATCAACAATACTCATCAGCCTTAGCTCGGTTGTATAGTTACCTCCCCAGCGAGTATAAGAGTAAGGGATAATCCGATAAATCCCGTGCCTTTGAGCACCCTCAAAATCCATGTGTATATTTTCAGTAACATCCAGAGAACAATCCCTGTTTAAACGAACATCTACATCAAAAGAGCGGATAACTTCTGCATGACAAGGCAACACCCAGGCAAGCATGGCCACAAGTACAGACACCAGCCATAAGAGGCACTGCGCTACCGCACCCTGTTGGCCAACAACTGTCAACGGTGACCTAAGCACCCATTTCACCATCTCGCACTAACTGTACCCATATTGGCAATTATACGCATTGATGCCTAAATGCGTATAATTTGTACTGTCACTGGAGATGTAAACATGCAATTCCTAATCGCTGCTCTCGTTGTAGTTGCCCTTTTTTGGGTGGTTGTTGCACTCATGTACAACAATCTTGTACGTCTACGTCAGAACGTACGAGAAAGCTGGTCTGCCATTGAAACTGAGCTACGCCGTCGATATGATTTGATACCAAATCTAGTGGAAGTGGTAAAAGGATATGCCTCACATGAGCGTGGAACCTTAGAGGAAGTCATCAAAGCACGAAATGCAGCGCTTTCCATTCAAAATTCTCCAGAATCACTAGCTCAGGCCAACACTATGCTTAGCGGTGCACTGCGCCATGTATTTGCTTTGAGTGAATCATATCCGCAGCTTAAGGCCAATGAAAACTTTCAGGAGCTCCAGCGTCAGCTAGATGAAACCGAGACACGCATATCGCAAGCAAGACGCTTTTACAATGCCAACGTGCGCGAACTCAATACCGCTGCAGAGTCTTTTCCCTCAGTCTTTATTGCACGTGCTGCCGGCTTTAATGTCCAGACTTACTTTGGAATTGACAACGCTCAAGCTTTTGAACCACCACAAATCTCTGGTTTATCCATAAGTGGAAATCGTCAGCCGGATGCACCCAACCAAACCCTGGAAATCCCTAAGATCCAAAAGGACTTCGAGAGTTAACCTAACCCAGGTCGGTCTTAATTTCCAGGATTCTTTCAACAACCTCGGCCACAACCTTATCAGGAGTTGACGCACCAGAGGTAACACCAATAATAGTGGATCCAGCCTTAAGCCATTTATCTGCAACAAGCGGATCTTTCTGAGCAGGCACCTTGTAGGCAATTCGATTACCTGGACCAATGCATTTAGGACCATCAATATGGTACGCCAGGATGCCATTCTTAGCAGCAATTTCATACAGATGTCCTGTATTGGAGGAGTTGTATCCCCCTATGACCAGAATCACATCTAACGGCTCATCGACCAGTTGCAGCATAGCATCCTGCCTTTCCTGGGTGGCATTGCATATAGTATCGCCAGGACTTAAAAAGTGCTCTTCTAAACATTGAGTCCCGTACTTCAAAAGCATGGTTTGCTCAAACAGCTTTCCAATTTGCTCCGTTTCACCCTTGAGCATGGTTGTCTGATTGGCAATACCCAGGCGCACCAAATGCTTGTCCGGGTCAAATCCGGCAGAAGAGGCTGCCCTAAAACGTTTCAAGAATTCGGCTCGATCTCCACCTTGGAGTATGTATGCGCAAACCCGTCTGGCTTCCTCAAGATTCTGAATAATCAGGTAATGTTTGGCTCGAGACGACGTGGCTACTGTCTCCTCATGCTTATACTTGCCGTGAAGAATTGCTGTGAAATCCTCCTGCTGATACCGAGCTACACGATTCCATACACGTGATACCCAGGGACAGGTGGTATCAACAATTTCACATGACTTAGACTCTAGAAGCTGCATTTCCTCCACGCTTGCACCAAAGGCAGGAAGAATTACCACATCGCCTGCTGCAACGTCAGAAAAATCTTTCTTGCCGCTACAACCAGCAGGCACAAAATCAATGTTCATCTCCCGCAATTTAGAATTAACCACTGGATTATGAATAATCTCATTGGTAATCCAGATACGCCTGTCCGGAAAATGGCGTCGCGTTTCATAGGCCATAGACACAGCCCGATCAACTCCCCAACAAAAGCCAAAGGCTTCTGCAAGCTTAATAGTTACGTTGCCACAAGTTAATGTGTTGCCATTTTGCCTTAACCGAGTAATTAGGTCTGATTCATACTCAGCCTGCAGCTCGCCTTGGACCTCGCCTTTTAGCCCAAAGCTTTTTCGATAGTACTTCGAGGCTGGAACATTCATCGCAAAGACACCTGCAAAGTGTATCTAATTTTACCGGACACTTGTTAGTGATTCCAGCCCAATATTGTCATTGTGCGAGCTTCCTAGAGTTCAACACCTTATCGTAACTTAACGGCAACTATAGTCTGACTTGCCCTATCTCGGCAGTCCTGTCTTAATAGATATGCAAGTAAGCCTTGCTTGGGAAATGAGCCTATAGAGGAGGGCGTCACGTGAAAAAGTTTGCACTTTCGACAGTAGCACTTGCTGCTGTGTTGCTTAGCTCAGTTTTGCCAGTCTCAGCAGAAGATGCGAAAGAAATGATGCAAAACGCAGCAATGTTTCCAGTAAAGGCTCTTGGAGTTGGCGCTGGACTAGTTCTTGGTACTCCAATAGCCGTTACCCGCTGCACAGCCTCAAAAACTCGAGAGTATACAGGAACCTTTGCTGACAAGATTGGCGGCAAGGAGCATGCAGTACCCACTGCTTTCGCTATGGTGCTTAGTGTCCCATTTGGTGTTCTAGCTGGCACAAGCCAAGGAGTTTACTACGGTGGCAAGAATGCAATTGCGCACGGCTCCGAGAAGCCCTTCTCTAAGGACTCCTTTAGCCTTGGCGACCTTGAATAGCCTTAAGGTGACCGCCTAGCCAACATTCAATGAAAGCTCCCAAAGTTAAGGCTCTAATTTTCGACATGGATGGCTTGATCGTAGATTCTGAGCCAATTCATCTTTTGGCCTATCAGGAAATCCTGGGCAGATACAGCATTAGCTACAGTGAAAAGGACAACCGTGAGTTTCTTGGTTGCAAAGATTACTCAATCCTAGAAATATTGCGGCAACGCTTTAAGCTGGACAAAACAGCTAACGAGCTCTTAGAAGAAAAGGAAACTATACTGGCACGCCTTCTTAAGGACCATTCGGTACCCCGCCCAGGTCTGCTGAATGCTCTTCAGCAGGCAAATACTCTAGGCTTAACCATGGCAGTAGCCTCATCAGCAACTCTGCCCACTATTAAGCTGGTGATTCACACATTGAACATTGCACATTACTTCCAAAGCTTAACCTCTGGCGATGAGGTAACCCAAGGCAAACCAGCACCAGATGTCTTTCTTCTGTCCGCCACACGACTGGGGGTAGACCCTGGTCAGTGCCTCGTTATCGAAGACACACTCAATGGCATACGTGCAGCCAAAGCTGCAGGCATGTATTGTGTGGCCATTCCCTGTGATGCAACAAGCCACCAAGACCATTCGCCCGCTGACGCACGCCTCCAGAGCCTTGAGCATCTCAATCTTAAGTACTGGTGTGGACTGAATTAAATTAGGCTGTCAAGAAGGGGCGTGAGTACCAACGTGTGGGTATAAGAACACCAA
>JACQVM010000200.1 GCA_016209785.1 Candidatus Melainabacteria bacterium
GACCACATGTGTGCAACTGAATGTTGAGCAGAAGCTCCCAGCACTCCTGTGACTACGCGTGCTTGGATTTTTTCCATCGTACCAACGTTGCGGCTTAAAGCATTGCCATGTTCAAAAATAAAAAACCCAGCAGCCCCGCCTAAAGCATTGCCGACATGAGTTTCACCAGGGCGGGTTTCCCTTAGTCCATCATAGATTGCTGCTCCTAATATGCTGGCTGTTTTTTCGCTTTTAAGAAATTGGGCAGCCGTTCCTTCAGCCTGTGCCCACTTGCCAAAGGATCTAAGTGATCCACCAGTAGCTTTGCCAGCTATGCCATACGGTACTACCATGGCTAGCCCACTTGAGATGCTCTGAACACACCACTGGGGGCTTAAAAACTTTGACTGCGGGACCTCCAGGAGATCACAACGGGTTAGCATTTCTTGGCCGATGGTGTGGCGACCCACTAGATTGACTGTGCCGGCTAAGGCATTCCATGGTTCAATGGCTGCTGTGTTTACAGCCGGGTGAACTACATTGTCACCAACCCAGCCCAAAGCTTCAGCAATGAGGCTTGTGTCGCCAGAGCTCTTGTTGTGATTGTTTATCTCTGCTAGAACACTTTCAGACATGCCTTAAATGTTTCATTTATGGCATGATCCAGAAATGGTGAGCTTCCCACAAAGGATTAAATCTTATGGGAAGGCTACCTTAACTCATGGGAATTTCCGCCTCAGAATCTCCGGAATCCATCTTCTTGCGACGCTCAGTCATGTTTTTCCACAGCTTAGCTAACCAGCTTTCTTTTGAATGCTCACGCTGGGCAATTAACTCTAACTCGCCAGCATCCAGCCAAATTCCTAAGCAGTGTGGGCAGCGCTCAATTGGTACCTCATAGAACACTTCCTGATCTAGCATCTCGCCACACTTAGGACACCTAAGCTTAGCTAAATCTCGTAGTTTTGATATCTCTTGCAGGCGAATCTGCTCTTTGAGTTGGTCTAACAATTTTTGTTCTTGCTGCTTCCAGAATTCTTCTTGGGGAGCGGGGGTACCCTCTGGACACATTTTTTCTCCTCCTGGCAACAACTTTTCACTCTAACTGCAGTTTTATTACATAGCACTACCATACCGCAATTGTTTGACGGTTAACCTGGTACAAAGAACATAATATGAAACCAGACTGCCAGCAAGCCTAGGGTGAAACATATATCAGTAGGGACAGCTAGAAAAATGAAAGTTCGAGTGGGGTTAACGGGTAATGACTTAAAAAGCCTGGTGCATGACAGCTTGCATGTTTCTAGCAAGGATATGGTCTGGGTCACAACCTCTGGTGAGAAAGGCGTATCAGACAAACAAAGTGAACTATGTCCAGGTCAGGTGTTAAGTGTTAGCGTGCGTGGACCCCAACTCTTGGTTACTGGCTTGCCTCAATTGGGTATAGCTGTCTGTTCAAGAGTACGGGTTGCTGCCAAAACGGGAGTCACCTCAATTTGCCTGCAAAGCCTCAGGCGTCCAGTAGCAGGTGGCGTTGTGGCGCCTTGCTATCATGGGGAGCTGGAACTCTCTGCCGTGGGCAGTAAAGTGCAGGCTGTTGCCATTTGTGATCTTGAAGATTATGTCCGTGGAGTGCTTGGCTCTGAAATACCAGGAAGTTATAAGCTTGAGGCAATCAAGGCCCAGGCTGTCTCTGCACGAACTTATGGGTTGTACCCGCGTATTAGCCATGAGGCACAAGGTTTTACTGTATGTGATTCCTATCTTTGTTGCCAATACTTTGCTGGTATTACCAGCAATATTACGTTAAACCACAAGCAGGCAATTGAGGAAACTAAAGGGGAGATCCTTACCTATCAAGGTAAGCCAGCGCTAGCCTTGTTTAGCTCTTGTGCTGGTGGGCATACAGAAAGTTATGAGAATTGCTTTTCGGATCCATTAAGTGGACAATTTCCCCCAGAACCGATTGCATATTTAAAGGGTGTAGCAGAAGGAAAACTAAGTAGTGCCTTTCCTCAAGAGGCTGGCTTACGAGAACTTTGGAGGTTACGAGCACCTCAGACAGTTGATGCCTGGTCGCCACACTTTCGTTGGCAAGTTACATTGACAGCCGATGTTCTAGAAGGACATATGCACCATGCTGTAGAGACAATGAGGCAAGCTGCTGAGTTTGCATCATTTATAGTGGCGCCGCCTTCTAATTCTTTTGGGCACATCAATAGTTTTGAGATTACTAACCGTGGTGTTTCTGGTGTTGCTGTCGCCATGAAGATTAACACCTCAAAAGGGCAGTGGCTTATAAGAAAAGAACTTGTCATTCGTAGTGTTTTTAAGAACCCCGAAGTAAAACTTGAGCGGCTAAAAAGTGCACGCATATTTTTTGATTACAAGAAAGATAAGCTTGGACTTTTGTCTTGTGTGGCAATTTATGGCCTTGGTTGGGGGCATGGTGTGGGACTGCAGCAAACAGGTGCTGAAGGGCTAGCACGGCAAGGAAAGTCCTACAAAGAAATCTTATCTCACTACTTTCAAGGTGCTGTTGTTCAAGTGCTCTAAGCTGGTTTTGATTGGGCTGACTGTCGAGCACCAGATAAGTGTTACGTAAAATAAACTCCCACAGCGCCTGTTACCCTTCTAATCACTCGTACATTTTCACATTCAATTTCTTGTCCATACTCCAACTCCTCGGCCGCACGTTTTTTAAGCAGGGCTATCAGTGTTTGTCGATCTGAGTCAGTTAGGGTTATGCGCCTTTGACTGTAGTCTGCTGCAACCTGCAATAATTCCTTGATGCTCTTGTTTTCATCTACAGGTGACAGCATGTATTCGGTCATGGTTGCTTTCACTTACTCAGTTTGGACTTGAAGTTTGGTGCCATCTGTGGTGACATGTAACAGTATGGCATTGTCTTTAGTATGTGGTGCAGGTGGATATGGTTGTCCACTAGTTATTGCTTTCAGCACAGATTGATCTACTACGTCAACTCCAGAAGGGCTTGTAATCTCTAACTTATTAACTTGGCCGTCCTCAGTTATGCCAATTAGTATGGCAACTTTGGTGCCGGCGGCTTCTTTTGGTGGTCTAAAGCTGCTCCTAATTAAAGAGTCGACTTTCTTTGTGTAAAGACCTAACTCTTCGGCAGTTGCCAGAGGTTTCTCGCTAGTGTCAGCCTGGGGTATCGCTTGCGTGGTTGTTGTTTTACCTGAGGCCATGGTGTCGACAAGCCAAAGGGTTACCTTGTAATCAAATGTAGGTAATACTGGAGTTTGGCCTCCCGGCTGTGGTGCTTCAGTGGTTGCTGGCTCAACAGATCGAGCTATGACCACAATTGCCTTGCCTGGTACTGGCGATTTGTAAGAACCAACAAAAGTAGCTACTGGATGATTGTCTTTAGCGCTGTGATAGCGACCAACAAACCAGTTGAATGGTCCTTCACCAACCAAGGCTTGTCCTTTATCCATCTTGATATCTTCTAATTTGTTTTCCATGCCATAGTCCATGAAGGGCACTTTGTGTAGCACCAGCTCAAGATTTTCCACTGGAGCAACATTGTCCCAAACTACAAAGATGGCTCTTAAGTTTTGACGAACTGATTTCATGCCAAAGGATGGCATCTCTCCAGTTTCGTCAGAGGTATCTTCAAAACACCAGTTAGGAGGAGGCGTGTCCTTAAATCCGGCGTAGCGCACAGCCAGAGCTATGGCCCTTTCTGTGCTGCCCGCAGTAGGTTGAAGCACGCCTTGGGGTGTTGCTGGTACTGGTATCTGAGTTTGGGTAGCTGGCTGCGGCGACTTTTGCCCGCTCATCATCATGAAGAAAGCTGCAATAAGAAGAATTCCAGCAACAGCAAACATAATTTGTTGCTTGGTTAAAATTCCTGGTCCTTGCATGCTCCGCAACGATCGGCTGTCATGAGTGTCCGCTCCCTCGCCACCACTGCCCGTGTGTTCTGCGTGGTGTTCACTGCTTTGGATGTCTCCTGGATCATCCACTTGTGCACCACACTTAAAGCAGTTGCCTGTTTGCACGTTGATGGCATGACAGGCAGGGCAAATGAATCGTCCAATTTTTCCCATGGCAGACCTCTACTCTCCACACCTAATGCGGCATCTTACACCACCACATACCTGTCCGTAACCAATAAGCTTTCAGGGGTATATACTCCATAATTGACTAAATCGATTATTCCTTACCAGACCCGACTTAATTTATGTCGTACGAAGTTGTTGAGCAGCAACCTAAACTAGGAGAAACTAAACCATACCCTAACTACCGGGTTGTCCTTATCAATGATAATCACAACACCTTTGATCATGTTGCCGAGTGTTTGCTCAAACATATTCCAGGCATGTCTGCCGACCGGGCCTGGAGCCTTACCCTTAAGGTTCATAACGAAGGCAGTGCTGTCGTTTGGGTTGGTCCAAAGGAAGTAGCAGAGTTGTATTACGAGCTCCTAAAGTCAGAAGGCTTAACAACTACCCTGGAGCCAGATGTTTAGCAATCTGGCAATTTAATCTTTGATGTAAAAGTTAAGGTACAAAATTAAAGATGACAAGATTACATTGACGTGAGGATTAAAACTGTGAAACGTTCAAGCATTAAAGCCAATTTGCTTCCTGTGCTCATGAGTTTGTCTTTAGTAGGTTTAGCTGGATTAGCGGCGTGGTCTCAACC
>JACQVM010000209.1 GCA_016209785.1 Candidatus Melainabacteria bacterium
TCGCTGTCAGTTTGGTTTTGCCTGCTTTAGCTCAACAAAGAGTTAACAACGCAAGTAACAAAAGCCAGACGACACCACTTGATATGAATGAAGGAGATCCGGAAGCCCATTTATTTTCACAAAAGTGTTCAGGCTGCCACACCATAGGACGTGGCAACATGGTAGGACCTGATCTGGACATTGTTGTTAGTTGGGCATCGTCAGATTTAGAGGTCAACATAAAGCGGATGGAAAAGTTTGTCGGTGCTCTGAGCGCCGATGACGTCAAGGACCTGGTTCAATTGTTGAAGGATCCTAAGGCTAAAGACAGGTTGAAAGCCGAGGGAGAGCGTGCTATCGCACCACAAGCTGGTTCTGAGCCAGCCTCAGCCAATGTTGGGCATAACCTTTTTTGTGGAGTTGACCAGTTTAAAAATGGCGGGCTGGCTTGCATTTCCTGCCATCACATACAAGGATCTGGTGGAACCATGGGCGGAGATCTTACTGAGGTTGCCAGCAAACTGGGCGAAACTGCCTTAGCTTCTGCATGCGAAGAGCCTAGCTATCCAGTGATGAAAACAATTTACAACAATCATCCTGTAACCAGACAAGAAGCTTTGCACCTAACAAAGTATTTTATGTCTTTACCCAAAGAAAAACCATCTCAAGGTGATCCACCAGTTGGGATGTTAGGCACAGCTTGTGCTGCAGCATTGCTGGGTGGAATAGCATTCTTTTATCGTCATCGAAACATAAGCGTGCGCACGCGTCTTAACAGGAGATAGCCAAATGTCTTGGATTAAGGACATTTTTGCCCCCAAGGATCGACAGTGGGAGGATTTCTACCGCAACCGCTGGTCCTACGACAAGATTGTTCGCAGCACACATGGTGTCAACTGCACAGGCTCTTGTAGCTGGAATGTTTACGTTAAACAAGGAATAGTCACGTGGGAACTACAGGCGCTTGATTATCCTACTATTAGCAAGGAAATCCCACCCCATGAGCCTCGCGGCTGCCAACGAGGAATATCTTGCTCGTGGTATGTGTATAGCCCGCTGAGGGTAAAATATCCATACGTGCGCGGGGTGCTACTAGACCTATGGCAACAAGCCAAGAAAAAACATCCAGATGATCTGGTTGCTGCCTGGGAATCAATTGTAAGTAATCCTGAATCGCGCAAACAATATCATCAGGCACGTGGCAAGGGAGGCTTCCGCCGCAGCTCCTGGGATGAAGTAAACGAGCTAATGGCCTCTGCCAACATTTATACAGTTCACAAACATGGTCCTGATCGCATTGTTGGCTTTTCGCCTATACCGGCCATGTCTATGGTGAGCTATGCTGCAGGGTCACGCTTTCTACAACTTATGGGCGGCGTGTCCATGTCATTTTATGACTGGTATTGCGATCTGCCGCCAGCATCGCCAGAAATCTGGGGAGAACAAACAGACGTTGCGGAAAGTGCTGATTGGTATCACTCGAAATACGTCGCTGTGGTAGGGTCCAATGTGCTCATGACCCGTACACCTGATGCTCACTTTTTAGTGGAAGCACGGCACCGTGGAGCTAAAGTTGTGGTGTTCTCGCCTGACTTCTCCCAGGTATCTAAGATTGCTGATGAGTGGATGCCCATTCACCAGGGACAAGATGGTGCTTTCTGGATGGCTGTAGGGCATGTAATTCTCAAAAAGTTTTACAGGGACACACAGGTACCGTATTTCCTTGATTATATGAAGAAATACAGCGATGCCCCCTTCCTGGTTAAACTGGAGCCAAAGGGCGACAAATGCTACCAGTCCGGCAAGTTGTTAAGAGCAAGTGAAATAGCCGAAACGCAAAATGAGGACAATGCTGCCTGGAAGATGTTTGTCATTGATCAAACATCCGGTAAGCTCAAGATGCCAGGTGGCACAGTCGGTCATCGCTGGCAAAAGAACAAAGGCAACTGGAATCTCAAGCTCACCGATACCAGAGACGGTCAGCCAATTGACCCACAACTATTTCTCAAGGATAAATATGATGACCAGATCCCTGTAGAGTTCAATGACTTCTCCGAGGCAACCAACGACAAATTTACTGTCCGGAGTGTGCCTGCCTATCGTATAGAAACTATCAATGGTCCAGTCCTGGTGACTACCATCATGGAGCTATTGATGGCTCAATATGGTGTGTCCAATGGACTGCCGGGTGATTGGCCAGTTGACGAAAATGACATAAATGCACCTTACACGCCAGCTTGGCAGGAACAATTTACAGGCATTAAAGCTCAAGATGTAATTGATTTTGCCCTAGAATGGGCACGTACTGCCGAGAAAAGTAAGGGTAAATGTAGTGTCATTATTGGCGCTGGCGTCAACCACTGGTACCACAACAATTTAATTTACCGATCTGTTATTAACGCGCTTATCTTCTGTGGCTCAGTTGGTGTCAGCGGTGGTGGCTTGAATCACTATGTTGGACAAGAAAAGCTAGCACCAATGGCTGCGTGGGCTCCAATTGCCTTTGGCACAGATTGGGCAGGTCCACCACGACTGCAAAATACCCCCTCATTCCACTATGTTCATTCAGACCAGTGGCGTTATGATGCTGAGTTTACTGAAATGTGTCCCGTGTCCAACAAGGAACATGCCATGGCTCATGGACATACAATCGACAGGCAAATCATGGCAGTACGTCATGGCTGGCTTCCTTGTTATCCTCAATTTAACGAGAGCAACTTTGAGGTGGTAAGCAAGGCAGAAGCCTCTGGCGCCACCACCGAAGAGGAGATCATTAATCATGTAGTTAAGCGTCTCAAGGACAAATCTCTCAAATTTTCTGTGGAAGACCCAGATGCACCAGAGTGCTTCCCCCGCGTTTGGTACATCTGGAGAGGAAACGCTCTGATGTCCTCAGCTAAAGGACATGAGTATTTCTTGAAGCACTATTTAGGCACACACAACAACTCCATTGCCGATGAAATTGCCAAACCATATGTTGAGGACGTGACATGGCACGATAAGGTTGAGTTAGGCAAGATGGACCTTGTCGTAGATCTTAATTTCCGTATGGACACATCAGCATTGTATTCAGACATATTGTTGCCTGCAGCCAGCTATTATGAAAAGAATGATCTTAACTCCACGGATATGCACACATTTATCCACCCACTCCAAGCTGCAGTGCCACCAGTCTGGGAATCCAAAAATGACTGGGAGATATTTAAAGGAATTGCATTCCATACAAGCTCGCTTGCAACACAGTATTTCAAGGGGCCGGTCAAAGATTTGGTTGCTGCACCTTTAATGCATGACACACCAGCCGAGATGGCACAAGCAACTGTCAAGGATTGGGCTGCTGGTGAATGTGAGCCAGTTCCAGGGAAAACATTGCCCAGCTTCAAAGTTGTCTCGCGCGATTATGCCAACGTGTATAACCGCTTCATTTCACTGGGTCCTAACTTCCGCAACAACGGTCTTGGCTTTCATGGCACCATTTATCCAGTTGATGATCTTTATGACAAATTCATTCAAGAACACTTGACAGAAACGTGGGGCGGCAAGACTTATCCGTCACTCAAAGACGATCTTTCCGTCTGTGAAACTATCCTTGCCTTTGCTGCAGAAACCAACGGTGAAATGGCTTATCGTGCCTTTGAAGCAGAATCTCACAAAACCGGAATTGACCACACTCATCTTGCCTCACCGTACAGGGGAATTCAATATAACTTTAGCGATCTTGTCTCACAGCCAAGACGATATTTAACTACTCCTTACTGGAGTGGAATTATTACCGGAGAAAGAACTTATTCAGCTTACTGCCAGATGGTTGAGGAGCTCATTCCTTGGCGAACGCTTACCGGCAGGCAACATCTTTACCTAGATCACGACTCTTATATTGCCTATGGAGAACACCTGCCTACATTTAAGCCTAGAGCAGAAGCACGACTGACACGAGACCTTGTCAAATCAGAGCCCGGAGTTGGATCAATTGTACTTAACTATTTAACCCCACATGGCAAGTGGCATATTCACTCTACTTTTGGCGATACGTTACGCATGAAAACCTTATCGCGTGGCGTATATCCAATCTGGATAAACGACAAAGATGCCGACCTGGCTGGGCTACAAGACAACGACTGGGTTGAGGTATACAACGATCATGGTGTTGTCGCAACAAGAGCAATTGTCAGCGCTAGGATTCCTCGGGGCGTAGCACTAATTTATCATTCACCCGAACGAACCTTGTCTGTTCCCAAGTCAAAGCAGCGCGGCATGCGCAGGGCAGGAGGTCACAACAGCCTTACAAGAACCCGCCTGAAGCCCCTATTTATGATTGGTGGCTATGCTCAGTTTTCCTATGGTTTCAACTACTGGGGTCCTCAGGGAGTCAATCGCGATACCTGGGTAGTTGTGAAAAAGCTTGGGAAGCCGACCTTTTAGATATCAGCGAGGCACAGCTATGGATGTCAGAGCACAAGTTTCAATGGTTTTCCACCTAGACAAATGTATTGGGTGTCATACCTGCAGCATTGCCTGTAAAAATGTGTGGACAGACCGGCCAGGCGCTGAATACATGTGGTGGAA
>JACQVM010000211.1 GCA_016209785.1 Candidatus Melainabacteria bacterium
AAGTACTGTAGTGCAAACCTAATAAGCACAAAATGACAGGCACTGCAATCAATAAAGTCAACAATTGCATAAATTATTCTCCAACACAATTTACACGCTACCTTACGTTATGTCCATGGTAAAGGGCAGTCAAGTTAAAATAAAGCTTGTGGAGGGCAAGTTATGTCCCGGACAAGGTCACGTTGGGTTTGTCAGCAGTGTGGTTTTCAGTCAGGACGTTATCTTGGGCGATGCACTGACTGTGGCAACTGGAATTGTCTTGTGGAGGAAATGGTTGCAGATGACCGCCAGAGCTTAGATGGTGGTGAGAAAGGTTTGGCTAGCCTTGGACCTTGCTTGCTTGAAAGTGTTTGCCTAGGAGATAAGCAAGTTATCTCCACTGGACTGCCTGGGTTTGATGAGGTATTAGGAGGGGGGCTTGTTCCAGGCTCTGTCATCTTGCTGGCTGGTGACCCTGGAGTAGGTAAGTCTACGCTCTTGCTGCAAGTGTCTCATCTTGTTGGGCAGACGTGCAAGGTGCTTTATGTGTCAGGTGAAGAATCTGTCCAGCAACTGAAGCTGCGTGCCAAACGGTTAGGTATAGATATGTCTGGCATTTTAGTTGATGCTGAGCAGAATGTGACCCTCATTGAAAAGCATATCGCTGATGCAGATGTGCAACTGGTTATTGTTGATAGCATTCAGTGCCTTTATCATCCCAATTTGACTAGCGCGGCTGGCTCTGTCAGCCAGGTGAGAGAGTGTGCTGCAGTTTTAATTGGCTCAGCTAAGTCAGCAGGGATTGCCACCATTGTTGTAGGTCATGTAACAAAGGATGGCTCAATTGCCGGACCTAGAGTGCTAGAGCACATGGTGGATGTTGTTTTGCAGGTTGAGGGCGAACGCTTAAGACAAGTTAGAATTTTGCGTGCTGCCAAAAATCGTTTTGGTTCTACCCAGGAGTTAGGTGTTTTTACCATGACTCAAAGGGGTCTGGTAGAGGTTGATAATCCTAGTGCCTTGTTTCTAGGCGATAGGTTAAGCCGACTCAATTTAAAACAGGCCCCTTCTGGAACAGCCATAATAGCTGGCGGTGAAGGCACCAAGACGTTACTGTTGGAAGTGCAGGCACTTGTAGGTACAAGTCCGTTTGCCAACCCACGGCGGGTAGTAAATGGTTGGGACCTCAATCGCCTGTGGCAAGTTTTAGCTGTTTTAGAAAAGAAAGTTGGGCTGTCGCTATGTCGCCATGATGTTTATGTAAATATAGTTGGTGGTTTTGAGTTTTCTGATCCTGCTGGTGATCTAGGCATAAGTGTAGCTGTGGCAACTTCGTTATTAGATAGATCCATTGATCCTGGTCTGGTCTTCATCGGTGAAATTGGTTTGACTGGCGAAGTGAGACCTGTCTTGGCTATAGAGCAGCGCCTGAAAGAAGCAGGACGTATGGGTTTTAGCCGAGCCCTGGTGCCGGCTAGTAATTTGCCTTTAGCAGAGGAGGTGGGACAGCTTAATGTTGAGGGCGTACAATTTTTAGTGGAAGCCTTGACCAAGGCAATGCCTGGGCAAGTGTTTGCTGAGAAAATGAGGTCAAGCGCTGCTTTAGTTCCTTCCTGGGTGAGCGTGGATCCAAGTTGAGTCTTGTTGTCTGCTGATTCATAAATAAAGCAATTCTTTGGGAGACATTGTGAAAGCCCGTCAGCTTAGCCAGGCTCTGGAGTACGATTTGGCATCGCTGCCAGATCAGCCGGGAGTGTACTTTTTTAAGAACGAACACAACCAAACCATATATATAGGTAAGGCCGTGAATCTACGTGCCAGGGTGAAGTCGTACTGGAGTACTACGTCCTGGGGACAACGCCCCAAGTTGGCCGTTATGGTGCCACGAATCTTTAAAGTTGAAGCTATCCTTACCAATTCAGAAAAGGAAGCTTTAATTCTTGAAGCAACGCTTGTACGCAAATATATGCCCCAATACAACGTGGCACTAAAGGACGACAAGCGTTACCCTTGGTTAGCTATTACTTATGATGAGCCATTCCCACGTCTCATTATGGTTCGTGACGCGCAACAATTTCGCAAGCAAAACCCTAAGGCAAGAGTCTTTGGACCCTTTGTTGAGGCAGGAGCCATGTGGGAAACGGTAAGAGCACTACGTAAGGTTTTCCCCATGCGTCAGCGCAAGAAACCACTGTTTAAGGACCGCCCCTGTATGAACTATTACATTGGGCTTTGCCTAGGACCGTGTCAAAACTTAGTGGGAGAAGATCTTTACAATCACATGGCTAAGCAAGTGGAAATGTTTTTGGCCGGTCGTCAAACTGAGGTCGTTTTGCAACTGAGACAAGAAATGGAGGCCTCGTCCCAGCGTCTTGAGTTTGAGCAGGCTGCCAGAATTCGTGACCGGCTTCACTTGTTGGAGACTGTAGTTGAAAAGCAACAAGTGTTTTTTGACAGCCATTCTGTTAGCCAAGACATCCTAGCCGAGGCTCATAATCAAAGTGTTATGTGTGTTTGCCTCTTACGTGTTAGAGAAGGAAAGCTTGTCTCTTCTGAGGCAGTTTCTGTACCCTTGATAGAAAAAACAACCTCGGATGAGGCTTTTCAAAGCTTTGTTGATCAGTATTACACAGCTTGTGAAGATATAACGCTTCCCAAGGAAGCTATATTGCAGCATAGTCTTGAGGATATGCAGGCACTTGCCCAAGTGTTATCTACTAAGGCTCACAAGCAAGTAAAGGTCATGGTACCTAGAGGAGGCAAAAAACTTGACTTAATCAAAATGGCTGAAAAAAATGCTCGTATGGCGCTTGAGAAGGAATTGCAGGATAAGTCTGTAGAGTCTCCTGAGCTTGTAAGCACGCTTGCCAAGCTCAGAGACGAACTTGTTCTGACTAAACTCCCTTATCGAATTGAATGTTTTGATATATCCAATACGCAAGGTACGGACAATGTCGCTAGCATGATTGTCTTTGAAAATGGTAAGCCAAAGAAGTCGGAATATCGCCATTTTAAGATAAGAACAGTGGAAGGTGAGCCAAATGACTTTGCTTCAATGAAAGAAGCTGTATTCCGTCGCTATCAGCAAGTGCCAGGGAAGATGAAGCTTCTGCCTGACCTCATTGTGATTGATGGTGGTAAAGGGCAGCTAGGTGCAGCTCTGACAGCTCTGGAGGAACTTAAGATGGGCACAGTGGATATCATTGGCTTGGCAAAGCGCCAGGAAGAAGTTTACCTTCCTGGCAGGAGCCAGGCAGTAATTTTGCCTCGCCGTAGTGCAGCCTTGCATATGTTACAAAGAGCTAGGGATGAAGCACACCGGTTTGCTGTAAACTTTCACCGCAAACTGAGAGCTAAACGTGTACTTTCTTCTAATTTTGAAATGCTGCCGGGAGTTGGTAAGGCAAGACGTAAGGCTCTTGTTAGCTACTTTGGTACTTTTGAGAAACTTAAAGTAGCAGCACCAGAGGAAATTGAGCAAGTGCCTGGGTTACCCAAGGCTATAGCCCAAAACATTTATGCTGCTTTACACAGCTCAGCCAAAGTACAATAGCCGACGGAGGGCTACAAAATGACCGAAGGCGAAGTACAGCGAACCAACGACGACATGTGCGTTGGCCGGCGAGCGTGATGACGCCCGGAGGATGTTGAGTGACGAAAGTCGAGCGAGTAAGAGCGACATGTGCGGTCGCAGCGAGCGAGGCAGTCGCGCGGAGGCAGATGCAGTCGGCCGGAGCGCTTATGAGTAGAAGGCGACGGAGGACATATAAATGGATTTTTTTCGTAAACACTACAAAGCAGTTATCTGGGTAATGATTGTTAGCTTTTTCTTGACGCTTCTACCG
>JACQVM010000203.1 GCA_016209785.1 Candidatus Melainabacteria bacterium
AACTTAACTTCAGCTTTGAAGCCAAATTCTTTAGCTAGGTTGTGTATGCAAGTCTCAAAATGGTTGCCCATCTTTTCTTCCATCTCTGGCGTCATTTTTTGTAGCTTTTGAATGGCGTTCCACATACCACAAGCTTTGTATGTTAATGAAGCCTTGCTGTCATCACCCCAAATTTCAATTGTGCTTCCAAAAATGTTGCTTTCAGACTCGGCCATGGCCTTTATGAGGTCTAGCGGAGTTTTTACGCCAAGAGCTCTGTAATGTTCTGTCTTACCTTGCAATACCTTCTTATCAAATGCCTCAGTGGCTTGAGCACCATAGCCAGAGAGAACTTCGAAAGCAGCCATAAATTGGCGGGCCAATGCTTTAGCAGACTCTTCTTGTACCTTGGTTACTGGCCACTTGGGTTCCACAAGCATCTTTTGAGCAATAGCTGGACACATATGGCAATTCTCCTATTGGGACACACTTACATGTTAGTGCGAGTACAGGGAATATTAGCCACTCTTAAGGGTAAGTTTCCTATTGCCCTTGTTAATTGGTTGTTGGGGCTAGCGATAAGCTTGTGGTGTGTATTGTCTGAAGACTAGCAATTTTTTTCTTGCTGTATTCAATTATTTGTGGATAGATACTAATTTTGGAGGTCGCATAAGATCTTAGCGTCAGGTCGAGTATTGAGCAGCTCAATTGAGGGGGTCAAGCATGGAAGGAATCATTTGTCTGATTCTGCTTTTCGTGGTGGTCTATGTGATCTTGCAGCTACCTGACATTATTGCCTTTGTAAGACAAGTAGAGATCAGTAAGCCACCACCACAGAGCCAGGTTGACAATACTGGCACGGGACCTCCTCCTGGTGACCCGCTAATGGATGTGATTGGCTGGGGGTCTCGTTTATTTGAAGCAGTGACCTCGAGCCGAAAGAGGACCGCTAAAAGCTCAAAAGAAAGATAGTTTGATTGGGTGTCAAGATCAGCATGCTCAAGCGTGGATACCACTAAGATGCAACAAGCCGAAGGACTGACATTCGAGCCAGATGGAAGTTCAGAGCAGGGTAATTGCCCGGATTGTGGCAACACAACGATGACCGTTTGGGGCTATGTTCACAGAGCCGGAGCAGCTCACGCAGCGTATTACGCTCGCTGGACCAAAGGACATCTTGAGAGAGGCATGCAGTTGCTGGTCAGCGTGGGTTCTTGGGGAGAAGGCACTACAGGGAAGATGCGCTGCTGTTTTGGCGTCGAGTGTCGAATGATGAGTGACAGTCCGGGCTTTATGTTGGTGGATGCCGATTCGATGCCCTGGCTCAACTATGACATGTTGGGCAAGCCACTGAGCAGAACACAAGCTCTGGACCATCCGAGCAAGGTGGACGTGTTTGCCATTTTGGACGCACTGGTTGAGAAGGATGAGCGAATCAACTGCTTTTTGTTTAGCCGTACCGACTGAAGATGACAAGCTTGACTTCGATCACGATATCTGACCAGGGGTGGCCATATAACCCTGCTTAACCACCAGGCTGGTGCGCTGTTTGTGCATCTGGATGAATTAGCAAATCATCTCATCTAGCAAATTGTCTGGTGTCAAATATGTTTTGCATGAATGTCGAAACCTCAGCGCTATCTATTTGAATTTCCGCAACTCGGGATCGCTTGAATTCCGGCGCCTGCTTCCTTATCGGGAGAGGATTCACCGTGAATGACCGGACCCGACCGGATGATGTTGGAACGAAGCCGCTGATCCATGATTTCTTCCGCTCGAATTCCCGCATCGATCAACTTGCGAAGATCGATCCCCGTTTCGACACCCATTTCCTGCAATACGCCGACAAGATCTTCTGTGCACGTATTGCCTGTAAATCCAGCGGAGTATTTGGAGGCGCCGGTTGCGGGCTGCCCGCCGATGGCGCCAATCGAGCTGTCCACATACCGCACTCCCAACTCGAGCATCGTAATCGTATTTACGATCCCCGTTCCACGTGTGTCATGGAAGTGCGCAATGAATTCAGTTCCGGGAAAAAGGCACATCAATTCGCTGATGCGCTCGCGCACGAGCCTGGGATTTGCCACTCCGGTTGTATCACCAAGCATAATGGTCTGCGCGCCTTCCTCCACATAAAAGCGGACGATTCGGGCAACTTCGGCGGTCGTCAGGTCTCCTTTTACCGGACACCCGTAGACGGTGCCAGCACAGCCGATGATCTGAATACCAAGAGCATGCGCTCGTTTCATGATCGCCGCCTGTTCGGCCATGGCTTCCTCATGTGTCATTCGAAAATTGAGCAGGTTGTGTTTCTCGCTGGAAGAAATCATCAAGATGATCTCGCTCGCGCCATAACCTTCTTGCTGGCAGACCTCCAAACGGTCAAAGCCCTTGCTGTTGGGGATGAGCACCACATAAGAAACGCCCGGCCGGCGCTCGATGCTCCTTAAAACCTCCGCCGCATCTGCGAATTGAGGCAGAAGCTTGGGATGGGAAAATGAAGTGACTTCAATCTTCTTGAAACCAGCATCCACAATTCGACGGATCATTTCAACTTTATGATCCGTCGATACCTGAACAGGCATGGACTGCAATCCGTCCCTTGCCCAGCATTCACAGCAAATAATTTCCTTCTGAAATGCCACTGGTGCCTCCTTTCTTTCTTAAAATTTGAATGGAAATTTCCTGATTGTTCTTTTTCCGGCCATATTCAAGAATCCAGTTCTTTCAACTGGTCCCGCGCGGCGTCTACAGTAGACGCATGTGTTTGAAACGTGATTGCTACCGCTCCGAGATCACCCTCCAGCAAGAACTCGACACCGAGAGGATGCTTCCGAGCGGCGTCAATTAACTGTTTGACTTGTTCAGGAGAAGGCTGGAACGTTTTGAATAGACTATCCGGGAGCTGTACCGGCACTGGAGTAACCCATGTGGAATCGCTCATCATTCGCTCCATTAGTGCTGTAGATTTCTTATTGGGAGAACAAGTAACCATATCACCATGAAACGCCGCCGTCAATTTGGTGCTGATTTCATGATTTTTTCTCTGATTTTGACAGGATCATTCTTTCCGCCCTATCACTTGTTGACAGATGTTGGCTTCAACCTGGGTTATGCCCTGGCTAGCTTGCAACACTTGGATGGTGGCGTGTACATTGCTATGAATGGAAAGGTTTTCGCGGCTCATAAGTGCCATAAGGATATAGCTGCAGCTCAATTTGTTGCGTCCTAACCGTCACAGCTATCTACCTCCTCACCGACCGCTTCGCCCTAGACGCTTGCGCATTGCTGTTACATACGTCCTGACCTGTTGCGCCAAAGTCAAATCGCCAAGTTTTTCCGCCACCCGCCCCTGCCACTCTAGTGACTCGATAAAGCGCCCGTCAGCTTGTCCGAAATTTTCCGCATAGTTGTGAGCCGCATTGAAATATTGGCGTGCTCCCAGATAATTGCCCTTTGAGAAAAGCTCTTTGCCGGCTGTCATGCTCTTCTTGTAAAGCCCTTCTGGCGTTGACCCAGTGTGCACCTCTGGCGCGAAAGAACTAGTTTCTGGAACAACATCAACCTGCATCGAGCTCTCTCCCGCTCCACTGGTGGCAGACACCCCAGACGTGTCTGTCGACCTCACTATCGCCCTTGTGTCAGCAATTGGCGCTAGCGGCTGGTGATGCTGTCGGGAGATGGTCGCAATCAACAAGATTGCCACCACTATCAGTCCCACGCCGGCTGCCCAGATAAGCGGACCCGACCCAGCAGATGCTACGCGGTGATACAGTGAGCTTGACTTGCTTGAGCCCCTCATCTGGCTTTGGAGCCCAGCAACCAGCCCGTCCGTACCGACGACGATGTCGCCTGTACGATCTAAGGCCATGCTGGTATCGCCCAGCAAAGCATTCAACGCTTCCTCCAGCTCTGCCATGGATGGCCAGCGCTCAACGGGCTCTCTGGCCAAACACCTCCGAATGATGGTTCCCAGCACCAGCGGACAGTCAGGTGACACACCAACAGCAGGCGCTTCGTCGTGCACCTTATGATACATGCACGCCATGAGATCCAAGCTCGAGAAAAGAGGCGTCCCGACAAGCGCAGCATACATCACGCAACCCAGAGAGTAAATGTCAGAGCGTTGATCAAGCGCCTGTCCACGACACTGCTCGGGGCTCATGTACAGCGGGCTACCAAAGACATCGCCTGTGTTGGTAAGCGTCGGCATTGAGCCTTCTGTATTGCTTAGCTTAGCTATGCCAAAGTCGACAATTTTAACCACTTCCTCACCATTTGCCAATGTTATCAACATTATGTTGGCTGGCTTGATGTCCCGGTGTATAACACCATGCTGATGTGCATGACCCAGTCCGGCACATGCTTGCCTGAAAATGCCGATAGCCCGCTGAGTCCTCAAGTGTCCTTCCCGCGCCAGAACTGCCTCAAGCGATGTACCAGCCAAGTAATCCATGACAATATAAGGCTGCCCATCGTCGCTGACAAAAAAGTCAAAGATGGAAAGGATGTTGTTGTGCGAGAGCGCGCTCAGCGCCTGCGCCTCCTGCTGAAAGCGTCGGAGTGCCGCTCCGCTTGCCACAATAGTGGAGTTAAGTGTCTTAATTGCAACCGTGCGCTTCATAAGTCTGTGCGTAGCCTTGTAGACAGTACCCATTCCACCACCGTCACATAGCTCTATAATCTCGAACCTGCCACCCAAAATGGTTCCTGGGGCAAGGCAACTGCCAATCCGAGTTAGCTTGGTGTGATCGAAGGGACATTCTTCCAACTCGGTATCAAACTCGTCCCCGCATGTTGCGCAGGCATAGCGCTTCGCTTTTGGGTTAGTGCCCTGTGAACCAGAAGTCATACTTCATCCTGTATTACTGCTCACCGGCGTCGGCCCGTATTCTGCCCGAGCGAATTGCTGCCGTAAGGCAAGCGTGATCCTTCTCTACTTGGTTGGCATAACATACAGCAAAATCAGCTATTGCCCTTGCAAATTCATCGCTTTCTCCCAGATACCCAGCAATAACAGCCGAATCACCAGAACGGGCATGAGCACGTGCAAGAGCACCGCCCATGACACCGGCCATGCCAGCCAGTTGTTTTGCGTTCCATTCCTCAGGAGCCAATTTTATCTTGGTGTCACGTAGCTGGCGACTATAGAAATCCTTATTGTCGTCTACACGCATCCAGCCAAGAAAAATATCGCTGGCTGACTGAATGATCCTCTGACCAGCAACAACACGCTGCCCGTGATTGCCAAATTCGCTTTTGCCGACATGGCGCTCGAGCACCGATTCTCCTGCCTCCTTGATCTGCAGGAAAAGTGGATCTTTGTCCGGACCAAGAAGAAGTGCAATGGCACAGGTGGTGCCAACAC
>JACQVM010000205.1 GCA_016209785.1 Candidatus Melainabacteria bacterium
ATCCAACATAAGACGATCTGGAATTATTGCCATCGGACTAGGGGAAGCAGACGAACTCGGCTGGGTACGTCCTTCCAATGGTAAATCCGACATTATTATAGGAACTGGAGACGGCATGTGCATTCGTTACAGTGAAGATGAGCTCCGTCCCATGGGCAGAACTGCCAGAGGAGTAAGAGCTATTACTTTGCGAGAAGGAGATAAGATAGTTGGGTTTGATGTAATTGAGCCTAAGCCAGAAGCTTGCATTCTAGTGGTGACCAACGACGGGTATGGCAAACGTGTAAGCTTGGATGAGTTCCGCCAGCAAGGACGTGGAGGAATAGGAATAATTGGGACAAAGTTTAAAAACGCCCAATCAAGGCTTGCGAGTCTACGCGTGGTGGCACCAGGAGATGGGGTGATGATTGCTACTGCCAATGGAATAGTTGTTCGCCAGCAAACAGATGCAATTAGCAAACAAGGTCGCATGGCAACAGGTGTTCGCATACAGCAACTAGAAGAAAAAGATGAGGTTGTCTCTGTCACCCCATTAGTTGAAGCAAATGCTCCTGAGGGTCCTGAGTCATAGCAAGAAAAATACCATTGATGCTAGCTGCTTACATGCTCTGCTGAGGACAGTGCTTGTCTTGCCAGCTCATGGCTATCTAATCCTTGAGATGAGCTGTAGATAGACTCTTCCTGTACTTGTGGAGTTAGCTTTAATGGCAAGGCTTCAATGGATAAGAGATCTTGCAATTGTTCCAGGACTTTGGGAATAAGCTCCTCAAGTACTGTCAGTCTGCAAAGTAAGTTCTCCAGCTTCCTTAGGTGCAAACCCAGCGACACATTAGCCTCATCTGTCAGCCGACTATTAACCTGGCTGGCAAAGGAGTCCATTTCAGTTACACTTAACTGCAAAACATCACAAAAGAATCTTAAGTTGTCTGTCAGAACCTGCTCCATTTTTGTATATTGACCAGACATAGTTCAATCCCCCAATACCAAGGCTTCTTAACTGTCAGCTCTTCTCACTAGTGCGACCGTCTTGCAACCTTATTAAGTTCTCCTTCAACTGCTCCAACTTCTGAATTTCCTTCAACAAAAATGTCTTAGTCTCGGCGTTTAACGTGGCATGATTGACAAAGTCATTCATGTCATCAATGCTTTGCTGCAGTAAATCCACAGACAACTTAAGGTTGCTGGTCAGCACATCTTGTAGCTCGCTGGATTCTTCACACATGGCAGTTCTCACAATACTGCTGGAATATTTGTCGACAGACTCTGCTACCAGATTCACTGAGAGCATGTGCTGCTGGATCTAATGGCCTATAGAGCAGATCAAATGTTTGCACCTCTACAAGCACCTTGCCTTCAAACGGGACAATTACCTCGTAGTAGCCAGAGTCACCCCTGCGCGCAAGAACTACTCTGCCGGAACTTGTACACTGGCTTTTGCTATTGAGATTGGACTTTGGCAAGTCGACTTTTGGACTTACCTTTTGCTGGGTCCCCAACAAACGTCCAGCGTAAGATCTCACCTTAGCCTTGAGTATGTCCCAGGAAAGTGTCCTAACTTCTAATACGTTTACTTCGACGTTCATCTTCTTGACCTTACGCTTTAACACAGCAACTTCCTCTAACTGAGCTCTATTCCTGGAGCTCAAGTTCAAGTACTACTATGTTTTGTATCTTTGTTCGACTTTAGTAAGTCGAGCCCTTATCTTCATCATGAAGCAAGAGCCGCTAATCATCTAGTTATCAGTTGGCTGGTTTCCTACCATCAGGAAGACCAATCCAATTGGCTATAGTTGATCGCCAAGTTGATTCCTGGCACCACCTGTTGTCTCACAAGTTGGACAGACAACATCCAGAAAGCTATAAGATCTGGTGGCAGTTTTGGTGCCTAAGGACATGCTCGAGCGAGCAAGAGCGAAATGTGCGGTCGCAGCGAGCAAGGTTATCGAGCGAGCCAGTAAGCGAAGACTGCAAGGGACACCGAAGCCGGAACGGATGTTGCTGATTCGAAGGCGACGGAGCGGTTGCAACACACAGAAAGGCAGCGGGCTTGAAAGCCTCGCTGCCTTTCACTTGGCAGATTTGGGCGCTGAGTAAAAGTTAGTCTGGTTTGTTGACTGGTACCATGAAAGGAGTAAAGAAATCTTTGTAAGCGTCTGTCGTGAAGCCTTCGTCAAAGCAAAGTTGTGGTGTCACACCTTTATGTGTCCTTACAAGCTCGTAGGCCATGAGGCTGTCAAGCTGCCCAAGCAACCTTGGAACAAGCTGTTCAACACATGTAAGCTTGTGCAGCAGTCCTTCCAGCTTCCTTAGGCGTCCATTTAGTGACATCTGTGCAGATTCGGACAATTGGCTTGCTTCTAGCGCTGTGCTCATCTCGTCGACACTTAGCTTGAGCGTGTCAGCAAAAGACTGCAGGTTGTCGACAAATACTGTCTGTACGTTGTTAGGTGTGTTTAGCATGATTAACCAACTCCTGCCATTTATTCCATGATTATGCGGCTTGATAAATCGTCTGCGGTGCCACCACAATATATTTATGGTAAATACTCTTACCTACTGCACTATCTGGGCCCCAACCAGCCTGCACCATGGCTGACTCTAATGGTCTATGTGATTCTTCAAAGGCTTGTTCATCCATTAAGACTTTGCCAGCAAATGGGAGAATAACCTCGTATTGTCCAGAGTTTGTCTTCCGGGCTAAAGCTGTAACATGTTCAGAAGAATTCCCTTGGCTAACTTCTCGTGCGGAGTGTTTTGGTTGCCCAAATGACAAAAGCTTCTCGAGACCAATTAAAGCCTTAAGCTTTAAGATCTCCCAATAGAGCGAGGTTGCATTCTGGCGTGTCTGAGAAGAAAACATGAGAAGACCCTCCCGGCAATCAGCACCTTGCTTGCCTTGTAACCTTAACTGTTGTTGCCAAACCCTTACTTCTATAATGCATCCGCCAATCCGTTTAATCCAGTTATCGACTGGACAAACTTTCCGAACAACAGTCTGGTCAGTTGGCTAGGCAGGTCTCTATCCAAAAGTTAAATCCAGCCCTTACGCAGGGCAATGACAGCAGCCTGCGTGCGATCACTTACACACAGCTTCTCTAGAATATGACAGACATAAGCTTTCACAGTGCCTGTGCTTACTTGGAGCTTTTCAGCAATGGACTGATTAGGCAGCCCATCAGCAATCAGCGCTAGAACCTCCATCTCTCGCTTGGACAAAGGACTTAAGGTGTCGACATTCTTAGACGGAGCTGCCTGAGAAGTGTGTGCTGCAGGCACAACTTTTCTTAAAACCAAATCAGCCACTAACGGATCAAGGTATGCAGACCCTTCTCGTACAGCTCTAATTGCAGTTAGCAGCCTGTGAGCATCAATAGACTTAATACAATAGCCGTCAGCACCGGCTGCTAGCGCAGAGACAATTTCATCCTCACGCTCATGGGCAGTCAGCATAATGACCTTAACCTCAGGCACTTGCAACTTAATTTCTCTAGTGGTCTCAATGCCATCACGACCTGGAAGTCCGATATCCATTACCACAACATCTGGTTTAAGTTCTTTGACCAGAGCAATTGCACTTTCCCCATCAGATGCCTCGCCTATCAAAGACATATCGTCCGTTTGTTGGAAAAGTACCCTTAGCCCGTCGCGCACCAGAGGATGGTCATCCACAAGCAAAATCGTAGACTGGGAATTAGTCTTTGGCACTGCCGACCTCCTGGCGCGCCCCTAACCCGATTCTCCTGGGTAGTTCAATAACAAAGGCACTGCCCCCTTCACTTGCCTGATAGCCAATGGTACCGCCATGAGCCTCTACTATGCTACGACATAAATAAAGTCCTAGCCTAGTAGTTACCCCCAGTTTAGCCTTTCCAGCCTGCCAAAACCGACTAAACAGATGCGGTCGATCCTCTTCCGGGATACCATAACCACTGTCTTTAATTAATACACGCAAGCAATGATCGGCTGGCACAACCAGTACATCAATGGAACCTTTAACTGGCGTATACTTAATAGCATTATCTAACAGGTTAATGATGAGCCGGCGCAGCTCCGGTCTAACACCAGCTATGCGATTGTCTGGGCAATGGGACTCCACAGAAATGCTGTGCTCCTTACCAGCCCAGAGTGGCTCCAACTCAGATCTACACTGAAGCACCAGCTCGTAAATGTCCACCGGCTGAATTGTAGCTGGTATATAGAAGCTGTGATTTTCTGCTAGTTGGGCAACCCGCATCAACCTGTCTACTAACCTCAAAAGCTCTTCATTGGAAGATTTAGCATTGCCCAAGACACGACACAAGTCTTCCGGTAACTGTCCATGGGCACCCTCTAGTGCCTGGTTAAGAATCATACCCAACGCCATCAGAGGTGCTTGTAGGTCATGCGTAAGTGCATAAGCAACATTTTGCAGAAGCTGTGTACGTTCCACTAAGGCCCGCTGAAGATCAACCACACGACGACCTGCTCTCAAGCGAACTTTTAGTTCTTGAGGATCAAAAGGCTTAACAATATAATCATCGGCACCAGCGTCCATGGCCTCAACGAGATCATCATGCTGGCCTTTTACCGTAAGAATAACCACATATGTGTAGTTATCCCGGTCGCAATCACGCTTTCTTACTTTACGACACACCTCCAGTCCATCCATACCTGGCATAAGCCAATCCATAACAGCCATCTGTGGGCCATCTTCTGACTGAAGAATCTGCCAGGCAATGTCTCCAGTGTGGGCCAAAGCAACATCAAATCCTTCCTGGGTAAGCAAAGACTCCAGCAATTTTAAGGACAGAGGATCATCATCAGCAATTAGGACCTTCATTACACTTTCTCCAAAATAAGCTCATTGAGCACATCACTTAGTCGCTCAAGCTGCTGCTCGAGATTATCGACCAGGGATTCAAGTTCAGTTAAACTAGCCACTTCGGCTTTACTTTCTAAGGTTGCTGCTGCTGAAGCCGCGGAGGTAGCTGAAAGATTTTGGAGCGACCCACTTATTTTGTGGGCAATAGCCTTAAGACTCACGCTGTTGCTCATGGCACACCTTATCTCAGACTTCCATTTAGGACACTCACCCACAAATATTTGCGCGAGTTCCTGCAAGAGACCCCTGTCTTCACCCACCCGAGCTCTTAGCGCATTCATGTTTATTGTCTCGATGCTAGGCAGTTGCTCTAGATTTACGTCCTTGCCTACCTTACTTGCCTGGGCCTCCACAAGCTCAAAGAGCTTATTCATGTCAATTGGCTTTGTAATATATGCGTCCATACCGGATTCCAGGCAGCGCTCTTCTTCGCCTTTGATGGCATAGGCAGTTAAAGCAATAATAGGAATGTGCCTTTTGCTATCTTTTTCTTTCTCACGCACTGAAGCAGTTACCTGAAAACCATCAAGTCCTGGCATCTGGACATCCATTAGCACAAGATCAAAGTTACCTTTGTCTATACGGCTTACCGCCTCCAGCCCATTATCGGCAGTCTCTATGGTGTGCCCCCATTTTTCCAGTACTCGAGTTATCATTTTTTGGCTTAGCACATCATCTTCTGCAACTAAAATGTGCAGGCTCTTCTGTGCTCTTAGACTTTCCTTGTTAAGGACAGATTGCAACTGCATACCTGCTGAGGCAGTACTACTTTGAGGTTCTTGAGATGGCACCATACATGGACAAGTAAAGTGAAAGACACTGCCTTTACCTACCTCGGACTCAGCCCAAATCTTCCCCCTCATCATCTCTACCAGTCGCGCTGAAATTGTAAGCCCAAGACCAGCTCCCCTGGGCTGGTCTAGATAAGCAATGTGAATACCCTGGACAAAAGGATCAAAAATACTGGAAAGTCCTTCTTTAGAAATCCCTGGACCCGTGTCGGTCACACTAAAGGACAGCATTACTTCCTGGCTCTGGCGTGATGCCAAGGCTACCCGCACCAACACCTCTCCTTTTTCCGTAAACTTAATTGCATTGCCAACTAAATTGAGCAATATTTGTTTGAGCCGATCACAATCGGCCACAAGAGCCGTGGGTACCTCTTGGGCAATCTCATAC
>JACQVM010000206.1 GCA_016209785.1 Candidatus Melainabacteria bacterium
CCTCATAGCTTTGATACACCTTAGCTATCAACTTCTCAATCTCGTCTTGAGCCCTATCTTTTACTTCCTTTGGGCTAACAAGGTTTGCCTTATACATTGAAATTGCCTGGGCAACAGTAAATTCATCAAGACCAGTTGTAAGGTCTAAAGTGTTTGCATCAAGCTCTTTTTTTTGTTTACTTAGCAACCTTTGAATAATCTTTTGTGGGTTTGGCTCAAGTTTAAGAGGAGACTTTCGCTTAACAGCCGCCAAATTTTCCTTAAGAACTTTCAGTCCTAGATCATGCCAGCTCCAGAGGTGAAGACGTTGAACTGTCTGTTTATCAAGAATTTGTTCTAAACCAAGCTTGACCGACCTTAATGTCTCTGGGGAATGTGAAATTGTGAGAATACTTTCTGGGCTAATGCCTTGATTAACTAGGTAAACAACCCTGTGCTTAACACACGTAGTCTTGCCTGTCCCAGCACCACCAATCACTACAGCAGGACCGCCACCATGAGTAATGGCACCAAGCTGGTGGTCATCATTATCAGGCAAGTCAGATATTGCTGATACCTTTTGGCCAGTTAATAATCTTCCTAACGGCGATTTCTTGCGTCCAGAACGCCAGACATCCTCAACAGCCTCAGCACAATGATTGTAATTATTGAGCACTTCAGCGGTAGTAAAACGCACTATTTGCCATCCATTAGACAGAAGCACCAAATTACGTTTGGCTTCCTCAGCCTCATGGGCATAGCCAAACACTGTAGCCAGTCCATCAATTTCCACATCCAGACGCCTGTCATTTTCAATCAGCGCAAGATCCAGTACATAGTCACCTAGCACATGCTGTGGCAAAACATTTAGTCCTCTTTCCCTTAGTGACATCCACAAGTAATATTCTGCCTTAAGCATAGGTGGCAAGCCTTGCTGTCGCATTAGCCTGAAAAGATCAAGGTTAATCATGCTGGCTTCAATTAGCCAAAACAATTTTTCCCAAGTAACAGCACGGCCTCTAAATTCTGAGTCAGGGCAAGCAGCTCCACAACGCAGAAACTCTTCATAGGACACTGGCGTCACCATGACAGTCGGGTGGCCAGCCGCAACACGTGGGTAAATTAAGTGGTTGTAAAAATACCAGAGCTGCTTTTCATTGCTAGGTGCTATAACATCCTTCACGATAACAACGCTGTCGCTTGCCAGCTCCAGCTCTAGCTTGCTTGCAACTGGCTTACCGAATAAGCTCTTGCTGTTAGATTCACCCCACAGATATTCAGCCTGCTGAAAGATAGCCTGTCCTGTCACAACTACCGGGCTTAAGCCACGTGCTTTGAGTCCGATAATTGTTTCCTCAAGCACTGAGTCGTGCTCAGCAGTAAATTCAGAAGCAAACAAGCTCCGGACCGAGCCTAAGTAAAGCCCAGCCGACGTCTCAAACCACTTGATAGCCTCATGACCATCATCATGAGGAGGCACATGATCAGTAGGTGATTGGCTACTTTTGTTCCTTTTATCCAAATTCTTAAACTTCCAGTGTCTGCTAATAATTAGCTCAGGTCATAAATTGGTATTTTGATGATTCTGTGCCAGCTATTGCGTCAATACTTGCCAATTGTTACAAAGCCAAAATAGTTTTGACACCACAATTAAATCTTAAAGGAGCACAGGACTTCTACTTTGCTTTACAAAGCTTTCTTGACAATATTTACCTTGGAGTCGAGGTAGTAGAATAAGTTAAGGTCCTTCTCCAGTTACTAAAGAGCTCACAAATAAAAAAGGATCGGATCCGGTCGACGAAAGGAGAGACGTTTCATGAAACTAGCACTTCTTGCCCTAGCAGCATTGTCGATTGCCTCAGGCCCAGCAATGGCACAGTCTTGCGGCGACGATGGAAAGTATTTCCACCTGACTCCACCTTCTTATTCTGTTCCCAATGCTAGAAAGCAAGCCATTCATCGCCAAGCCAAGGCTATGCGCTGGTACAAAGAGCATATGGGTGACAAGCCGTTGTGTCAGAATAATAGACCTATGTAAGTCCTCCGTCGGCTGCGTCCCTTGCCTCCTCCGGACGTAAATACGCTCGGCTTCGACCGGCTCACCGCAGTCGTTCTAGATAAGCTTTTAGCGCAATTGCTTGATTATGCTTGGTATCTTTTGCGCCATAGAGCAAAGTTATAGCTCCGGCTTTGCCAGCCTCTAAAATTGGCTGCCATGTTGCTGAATTATCATCTAGTTCCTTAAAATATTGACTCATAAACTCTTGCCACTTCTCAACATCGTGGCTAAACCACTTACGCAAAGCTGTACTTGGTGCCACCTCGGGCAACCATACCACACCCTTCAACGCTTCCTTCTTCATTCCTCTGGGCCACAATCGGTCAACAAGAAAGCACTGTGAACTGCTTCTAGCGTTAAAGTCATAAACACGCTGGACATCTATCTGCACAATAATGCTCGCTCACTTAACCCAAATAAGCTACAGCCCAGCCTACCAAGGACTACTTACCACTCACCTGCAACTGAACAGCAACACCCAACAACTTTACTGTGTGACGCCTTGGGTAAAACCATAAAAGCAAACCATCATGACAAGCATGGCACTAGTTACACCAAGCCAAAACGCTGCAATCAAGATTTGCCAAACAATAAGTGCTTGTCTAGAACTTAAACTTAAGATGATGCCCAAGCGGTTGATGATGTAAAACACTACCGCACAAACTGTAAAAAGCAGTGGCAATAGCTTCAGCCCATATGGCACAGGAAGAGCTACAGCAGCTACAAGACTTAAAATACAGACAACAACTAGCCCAATAGTTACATAGTCTGAAAAGCGCTGTCTTACACTGTCAGCAAGCGAAGCCTCGTTAATGTGCTTCAGGGCTGCCAAGAAGTTTTTCCAGCCAGCACGTCTTGGTGGACTGCTTTCCGAAGCAGTGACATTGCTTTCCTGAGCCCCACCTTCTGGTTTCTGAATATCAGATTCAGCCATGAGCAACCTCGCGTCAGACCTTTTAATATTATCAAGCCTTGGAGACAATAGATGTTATGACAGAGATGCCAAGCGACCTTGACAATTCGGTGTGTGTATTCGTCCTTGTTCTTCACTGGGAGTCCCCACAATATACTAGAGCATGTCTTACCTCTCTACGAAAGCTGACCTATCAAAGCTTCAAGGTGCTCTTAGTCGACAATGGTTCTCAAGAC
>JACQVM010000207.1 GCA_016209785.1 Candidatus Melainabacteria bacterium
AAAAACAACCCAAGCCACACGGAGGGCATCTTGAAAAGTGACTGCAGCCCAAGTTCAGACGCAGCGTTCGACAGGCGAACCAAGTCTCCCTAAAAGATCCTCTTCCCGACGTTCAATTTGAGGTCATTTTGCAGGATGAACTAGCTAGTCAAACCTCCGCCCTTAAGGGCGGGGTCTCCTCAAAAAAGTTAGCCTGAGCTTATTAAATCAGCTCCAGCAATACCAGATTTTCCTTGCACTAGTTTCATAAGGGACTGATATCGTTCAAGCTGAGGATCAGACTTTACAAGGGCGATGGCAGCTCTACGAGCCTCCTCAAGGGTTGTGGCGTCTCGTACCAAGTCAGCCAAAAACAAGTCTGGTAACCCACTTTGTCTTGTACCTAAGAATTCTCCAGGACCACGTAACTCCAAATCCTTTTCAGCAATAACAAAACCATCGTTTGTCTTGGTCATAATCTCCAGTCGTTGCCTGCTTGACTCTGACTTTAAGTCAGCCACCAGAAAGCAATAAGACCTTTCAGAACCACGGCCCACTCGCCCACGTAATTGATGCAACTGAGCTAATCCAAAGCGATCAGCATTTTCAATTACCATCACCGATGCATTAGGAACATCAACCCCTACTTCAATCACAGTTGTTGATACCAGAACGTCATACAATCCCTGACGAAACTTATCCATCACCTCATCTTTTTCTTGACTCTTCAACTTTCCGTGCATAAGTCCCACCCTTAAGTCAGCAAAAACACCTTGTCTTAGCTTTTCATACTCGGCTGTGGCAGCCTTAGCAGCAAGCGTTTCTGACTCTTCAATTAAGGGAAAGACTATATAAGCCTGGCGAGCTTGCTCAATTTCCTTACGCACAAACTCCCACAATTTGCCCTTTTGAGAAGGCGTTATGATCCGCGTTTCAATTGGCTTACGTCCTGGTGGCAACTCATCAATTTCAGAAATATCCAAATCACCATGAACTGTAAGTGCCAACGTCCGTGGAATTGGTGTAGCTGTCATAGTAAGGAGCTCAGGATTTTGTCCTTTAGCCTTAAGGCTTGCCCTTTGCTTAACCCCAAAGCGGTGCTGTTCATCTATGATAATAAGCCCCAGGTTGTTAAACTCAACACCTTCCTGAATCAGTGCATGGGTACCAATTGCCACATGGATTTGTCCATTTAACAGATCCTGTTGGATGAGTCGTCGTTCCTTGGATCCCTGCTTGCCAATGAGAAGCGCACAGCGAAGCCCCAGGGGCGTGAGATATTGCTGGAACTGCTGGTAATGCTGTTCTGCCAAAATTTCCGTTGGCGCCATCATGGCTCCCTGAAAGCCATTTTCAATGGCTACTAGAAAGGCCATCATAGCCACCACTGTCTTGCCGGAGCCTACATCACCCTGTACAAGCCTATGCATAGGCTTAGGTGATGCCAGATCACGAACAATCTCATGGAACACCCTCTTTTGGGCCTGAGTTAGCTGAAAGGGAAGCAGGTTTTTAAAACGATTCAGCAAATCTCCATTCTGGAGATTGAGACTCAAGCCTGTCTCAAGAACATCATATTGGTGCCGCCGGTATGCCAGACACAGTTGAATGGCAAAAAGCTCGTCAAATACAATGCGTCGCCTGGCTTTCTCATAAGACTCAAGAGCATCTGGAAAGTGGATTGTTCGTAGTGCTTGTTTTAATTCAATGAGATCATGCTCAGCCAATATGGCTGCCGGCAGTGGGTCTTCAACCTTGTCAGCCCAGGAGTCCAGCGCATTGTGAATGATGTTTCTTAAGTAACGTAAGCTTATCCCTTCTGTTAGCGGGTATACAGGCACAATACGTCCAGTATGTATAGTCTCTAATTCACCTTCACCGCCACTTGCTTCTCCGATAACTTCAATCTCAGCGTTTTTTAATTGAAGACGTTTATGATAACGATCCATCTCGGTAGTGCCTGAGGCCAAGACATGAGAGCCTTTAGGAAACTGGTTTTTATACCTATTGAGGAGAAACTTGTTTGATTGGCCTCCTATAAATCGAGTAGTTGTAATGCTTCCCGTACCATCTGTAATAACAATGCTGATGACCGAAACATTGCCTCGACGGGCTTGAAATGCTCCAACTGACCGAATGGTGCCAAAAACAGTTACTTCTTGACCAGGTTTAAGATCCCGTATCATGAGCCGATTTTGAAAATCAAGATAACGTCTTGGGTAATGGCGAATTAAATCTTCCACTGTGTAAATGTTAAAACCATGGAGAATAGCTGCCATCTTTGGCCCTACGCCACGAACAAATTTCACATCCGTCTCCGAGGGCATTTGCAGCACTCTATGATCAATATGCGCCCTTACCGACTCACTTGTTTTGTCTGGAACCACATCGCTTTCATTGTCGTTATCTATGTCCTTGCCTGCCATAATCGGCTCAACTTGAGGGCTATCCTCAAGTAATTCCTCAACCCGCCTTACCACTGAAATACGTGTTGCCACATCAAGATTGCCGTATTGGCTAATCAGCCCTCTTATCGTTGCCCAACGTACATCTATGGGATAACGCTTGACCAGGCGATCTGCTGTTTGTCGCATAAATTGAGAAAATGTAGATGATCGCCCCTGGAAGTCAGCATAGCGAGCACGCCTTTCCACCTCAATGGCCCGCTTAAGAGCCGCAACCTCACTTAGTCGGTCTTGTGCGGAAATACTCGTCACGAGAACTTACTGCAGACGATTAAGAATGAGCTTACTAATAGCCTTCAATGTAGCAAACACCCCTAAACCTTCACACGCAACGGCCTCAAAGCTGGGAACACCCCGAATGTTTAGTTCCTTTTCCATCCGCTCAATTGCCATAGCAGATGCCAGGTCACGCTTGTTGTACTGCAGCAC
>JACQVM010000221.1 GCA_016209785.1 Candidatus Melainabacteria bacterium
GTGCCTGCAAATAGACGGGACAGTTTTTAGATAAGCTCTTACAAATGATAACTACTTTTGCTGTGATTCATTAGGCTTTGTCGTAAACTGCTAAGATCTACTGTCATGATGCGCGTATATACTGCGCCTGTGTATTGGTGTCTTTTTTTGGAGCTTAAATGAGCACAACAGTTCAAGCTGCCCAGGGTCGGGTTGTACAAGTTATTGGTCCGGTTATTGATGTTGAGTTTCCTGCTGGACAGTTGCCAGCTATTTATCATGCTCTTGAGGTGGTGGATAAGAATCCAGCAGGAGATCAAATAAAGGTAGTCTGCGAAGTGCAGCAGATGCTCGGCGACAATGTTGTGCGAACCGTGGCCATGAGTACAACAGATGGAATGACTCGTGGCATGAAGGTGATTGACACAAAACAGTCCATCACAGTGCCTGTGGGTGACAAGACTCTTGGCAGGATTATTAATGTGCTTGGTGAAGTGGTGGACGAGGGCCCACCTATTGCTGGGGCTGAAAGATGGTCCATACATAGGCCTTGTCCTGAGCTAACGCAGCTTCAGACCGACACTGTGGTGTTTGAAACAGGAATTAAGGTGGTGGACCTTTTGGAGCCTTATGTCAAAGGAGGGAAAGTTGGGTTGTTTGGTGGGGCTGGTGTGGGTAAGACAGTCATTATTATGGAGCTTATTCACAACATTGCTGTCCATCATGGTGGTTACTCTGTCTTTGGTGGCGTAGGCGAAAGGACACGTGAAGGCAATGACCTGTGGCATGAAATGAAAGAATCTGGCGTTATTGATAAAGTAGCGCTTATTTATGGACAAATGAATGAACCACCAGGCGCTCGGATGCGTGTAGGACTTTCTGCGCTTACGGTGGCTGAATACTTTCGTGATGTCAATCGTCAGGATGTGCTTCTCTTTATAGACAACATATTTCGTTTTGTCCAGGCTGGCTCGGAGGTTTCAGCCTTGCTTGGGCGTATGCCATCTGCGGTAGGCTATCAGCCAACGTTGGCCAATGAAATGGGAGAATTGCAAGAACGCATTACCTCTACTAAGAGTGGCTCTATTACTTCCGTACAGGCAATTTATGTCCCAGCAGATGACCTTACTGATCCAGCACCAGCAACAACATTTGGACATCTAGATGCAACCACAGTGTTATCTAGGCAGATAGCTGAATTGGGTATATATCCAGCCGTTGATCCGCTAGGTAGCACTTCCACAGCTCTTAAGCCAGAAGTTGTTGGACTTGAGCATTACAATATTGCGCGAGGCGTACAGCAGACGCTGCAACGATATAAGGACTTGCAAGACATCATAGCTATTCTTGGTATGGATGAGCTTTCTGCTGAGGATAAAATAGCAGTTACCCGGGCCCGCAAAATCCAGAGATTCTTAAGCCAACCTTTCTTTGTAGCTGAGACCTTTACAGGACGAGAGGGCAGGTATGTTCGGTTAAAGGAAACCATTGCTGGCTTTAAGCAAATTCTTGACGGTGAGCTTGATGACCTACCTGAGCAAGCCTTTTACATGGTAGGAAATATAGAGGAAGCAAAGGAGCAGGCTAGTGCCCTGGCAAATGCTTGATGACGAAAGATAAGGAAAGTGTGCAGGACAAGGGAGCTCACAAAGGACAGGATAGAACATCGAGCCGGCGTGTGTTTCTTTTTGGTCGTCTAGAAAATGAAGTGGCTGAGCCTATTATTAAGCGATTGTTGAGGCTGAACGAACGAGACTCGGTGAGGCCCATTGACCTGTATATTAATTCTGCCGGTGGTAACGGATATAATGCGGATGCCATTATTGCTGTCATTCATTCTATTGAGGCTCCAGTAAACACTATATGTTTAGGGCATGCTCTGTCGGGCGCATGCGAAATCTTAGCTTCAGGCACAGGTGAGCGCTCAGCTTATGAGTTTGCGACGCTCATGTTTCACCAGACATTATGGGAAGCTGACGGTGACATCACAAATTTAGAAATTCAGGCAGTACAAGGACAACGCTTTCGCGAAGCACAAATTGAGCTTTTGCATCGTTGCACTGGACAAGACAAAGTTAAAATCAGACGTGATATTGAGCGTGACTATTATATGTCTGCTGAGCAGGCGCGTGAGTATGGAATTATCGATAAGGTGATTCATCATAGTCAAAGTCCTGGTGGCACCGTAGGCGGTGCTATACGTAAACTCAAAACATCAGGCGCTGTCAGTAAGTCAAACCAGAAGTCTAGAAATTTAGGCAAAACAGCCAGTTTAGCTAAGCGCTCGGTCAGCAGAGGCAGGTAACAGAAATGGCTGATACACTTACTTTGAGGATTGTCACACCAGAGAGGATCGTGCTGGAACAGGAGGTTGATGAGGTGGTTGCTCGCGCCATTGATGGCGAGTTGGCTATTTTGCCGCACCACCAGCCGCTTTTGACCCCGCTGGCAATTGACATTGTGCGTTACAAAGATGATTCTGGAGACGCCACGGCTGCTGTTATCGGTGGCATTATGGAGGTGGCTAACAATGAGGTTACCATTTTAAGTGATCTTGCCGAGCTGGATACAGAAGTTGATGAAGCCAGAGCTCATCAGCGCAAAGGGAGAGCAGAGGCAGAGAAAACCCAGCGTGTTGACAAACTGGATGTTTATCTTGCTGAGATGGCTCTGGCTAAGAGTATTGCCCGTCTTAAGGCAGCTGAGTTGGCCAAGCAACGTATGCGATCCAGGCAAAGACCAAGCTAGGATTATTGTTACTTCTTAGCTGGCAGTAAAAGCAGCACTGATTTAACTTGGGTTTCAGGGCTCTTGCTGCATACCAGTTGACCTGGCAGAGAGTGCGAGGTGTCTGATGGGTGCACCAGCCGAACAAACATGGTGCTGGAGGTACCCCCATCGAAATTAATTGCTTCTGAGCAGCCCAGGTTTTGCATAAATTGAGACACTTGTTTAAGTGTAAGCCCGACAGAGTTGGCATCCTGTCCGGGTCCTGCCACGCATGCCAGTATTGCATATCCATCTGGGGTGATACCAAAAGCAGTGCGTGCCGCTGGTTTGTTAGAGCCTATTGAATCAGTTTCTTTGCCATCCGGATCTGGTCTGACAAAGGCTTCTGTGCGATCGCCAAGCATGGGTAGAAGTCTAGGACCAGCCTGCAAGGAGTGTATCAATTTGGTGTCTTTTGGCCTAGGATCATGATGTAAAGCAATCTGAATTGTGGATTTTCCGTGAACATCTTCTAGAAAACGAACTTCACTGCGATTGTATATGGTTTCAAGGTGTTGCTTAAGCCTAGGGTTTTCGCTGAGAGCATTATTTTCATGTGGGTTGGCCTCTTCTTGTTTGTCAATTACTACATAGCTTGTGCTTACCCCGTCGCTTAAATTGAAGAACCCGCCATTTATGGCAGCACTAGCGTTGTGCATAATTGCGACCTCAGAGGTGGGCATAGTTTCCTTGTTAATGGCAGGCTGAAAAGTCCATTTCCCTGACTTCATATCTGCTACCACAAGGTGCACCTTGCTGCCGTTGCTGGCAGTAAGGGTATAGTAAATTGCTCCATCATGAGGCCATAAATATGCTGGTGGAGCTAAATTATGCCACAAGGGTGGTGAGCTGATCTTGCGGAGGTCAAATGCTTGTGCAAAGGCTGAAGTTGAGAAGATAGCAACTAGCCCTAGGCAGATACTTGCCCGCCACCGAGGCAAGAAACCAAACCCCGGCATTAAAGCCGGGGTTTTGGCACAGGTCTTCTTTAGGACATCAGTCAGCAACGTTTACCCACACGCTCTTGATGTTGGTATACAGCTCAATGGCATGTTTGCCCAATTCTCGTCCATAGCCGCTCATCTTGTAGCCACCAAATGGTACTGCTGGGTCAAATACGTTGTAGCAGTTTACCCAGATGGTGCCTGCCTTAATTTGGGCAGCCAGTCTATGGGCTTTCTTGATGTCTTTAGTCCAGACAGCTCCGGAGAGACCATAGGTAACTTTGTTAGCTTGTTCAGCAATGTCTTCAGCTGATGTAAATGGAATTACGGCCAGCACCGGACCAAAGACTTCCTCTTGAGCAATGCGCATGCTGTTTTGTACGCCCTTGAAAATAGTCGGCTTGACAAAATAACCTCGGGATAGCTCGCCAGCAGGACGCTCGCCGCCACATGCCAAACTCGCGCCTTCTTTTTTGGCAATATCTATGTAGCTAAGAATTCTGTCAAGTTGCTCTTTGGAGACCTGTGGTCCAATTTGAGTCTTTTCATCTAGTCCAGGACCTTGGCGCAGGCTGTTAGCCTGGTGAGTTAGCTTGGAGAGAAACTCATCGTAAATAGGCCTTTCCAGGAAAAGCCGTGATCCAGCACAGCAGACTTGGCCTTGGTTAAAGAATATGCCGGTGATTGCACCTTTGATAGCAGCGTCAATGTCAGCATCAGCAAAGACAATATTTGGTGCCTTGCCGCCTAGCTCAAGCGATACACGTTTTAAGTTTACCGTGGATGCTTTGACAATTTCACGACCAGTCTTGTCTTCACCGGTAAAAGCAATCTTGTCTACATCCATGTGAGTAGCAAGAGCTTCACCTGCTGCATTAGGACCAAAGCCAGTGACAATGTTGACGACGCCGTCAGGAAAGCCAACTTCACAGATAAGCTCACCTAAACGCAACGCAGTAAGTGGTGTCTGCTCTGCTGGTTTTAAGATAACGGTGTTGCCTGTTGCTAGTGCTGGGCCAAACTTCCAAGCTGCCATCAAAAGAGGGAAGTTCCAAGGGATTATCTGTCCTACGACGCCCACTGGCTCGCGTAAGGTGTAATTAAAGAAATTGTCGTTTACGTTTAACGTTTCACCTTCCAGCTTGGTAGCCCAACCAGCGTAATAACGGAATGTCTCTACTGTCTGGGGAACATCAACATGACGCGATTCCCGTATAGGTTTGCCATTATCAAGTGTTTCTAGTTGAGCAAATTCCTCAGCATGCTCTTCGATGGCATCAGCTAGTTTATAAAGAAGACGTCCGCGGGCTGCAGCGCTCATCTTACGCCATGGACCTTTCTCGAAGGCTTGGCGTGCTGCCTTAACTGCCTTCTCAATGTCTACCTTGTCACCTTCAGCTACTTTGGCCAGGACTTCATCAGTGGCCGGGTTCTTGGTTTCAAAGGTTTTGCCAGATTCCGCGGGTATCCATTTCCCATCAATCAGCAATTTCTTGGGTTGCTGTGTTAGGAAGTCTTTGCACAGAAGTTCTTTTTCAAGGGTAACAGCCACGTTTAGACCCTCCAGAAGGATTTGTTGTTACATTTATTGCTGTTGGAAACTGCCTCCAACCTAAGTTTAAAGGGTATCATGTGGACGTGTCTAAGGTATATACAATGAGGTTGGTTTAATCAGTCCGGTGTTAGCGCCAGGGTTGGTCTACTGAGAGACTTCCATGGTTGATGCTCTTGTAGGCAACGTGACACTAATTGTAGTGCCCTGGCCAACATGACTTTCACAGAAAATCTTGCCACCATGTGCTTCTACAATTTGACGGCACAAATATAGGCCTAATCCAGTGCTAGCTGGATAGGTTCTTTGAGCCCCACCACGCCAAAAGCGTTCAAACAGTCTGGCTTGATCCTCTTGAGGAATACCTTTGCCTGAGTCTTTTACTACAATGGTGACCTCATCTTCTGATGAATGCCTTAAATGCACCTCAATGAGCCCGGCATTGTCTGTAAACTTGATGGCATTGCTAACAAGGTTGATGAGCATACGGCGCACTGCTAAATGATCTGCCCACATTTCAATTGGGCTATCTACTGGACCGACGTTAAACTTGATGGTACGCTGGTCTGCTAGAGGTGTTAACTCGTCCAGGCACTGGGTAATAAGCAAGGGCAAATTGAGCTTTTGGAAGTGAACTGACTCCAAACCAGCTTCATAACGGAATGAGTCCAGGAGCATGTGGACCATGTCCAATAAAGCGCTGTTGCTCTTCTTTAGCAACGAGATTAGCCGTGCTTGCTCCTTATGCATCTCCGGGTCGATGCTGTCCAGCAATAACGAAAGTGTTCGATCTGCGCCAATTAATGGTGCCTTTAGATCATGCGTAAGTGTAGCAGCAAAATCTTCTCGTTGCTGGGCAATTCTAACTCTTTCTGTTACATCTGACATAAGCAAAACAGCGCCTTGACTGCTGTTATTTTCATTCTTAACAGGCCACAATGCTATATCCCAGTAAGTTGGGTTTCGCTCAGATTGAGTCTCGCACTCCAGTGGATAACTGTTTGCAGAAAAATGCGTGTTTAAGCTGATGGCTGAATTTAGGCTTTCTTGAGGCAATTGAGGCAAAATGGCAAATATGTTTTGGTTGCAAATGCTTTGAGCAGTTAAAGACAACTGCTCCCGAAAAACTTTATTTATCTCCAGTATGTTGAGGTTATTGTCCAGCCTGGCTATCCCTGTCGGGGCATGCTCAAAAATTGCTCTGGCCACGTTCTTTTCAGCTTCCAGGGCTCTCAAGGACATCTCGTGAGCCAACTTCCGCTCGGTGATGTCGTGCACTAATGCACATAAAGAGGATGTTTCTCCTGATTTAACTGGGAACAACACAAGCTCAACTGCCAATTTGTGCCCATCACGGTGCTGGGCACTAAACTCCATTCTCTTGTTGATGAATTGGTGCTGTCTTGTGGAAAGAAAGCTTGTCACAAGCTCATTTTCCTTTATAGCAGGAGGAATCACTATATCTGCCAGTGCCTTGCCAACTGCTTCACCTTGTGACCAACCTAATAGTTGCTCGGCTTGATTGCTCCACTCAGTTATTTTGCCGTCTTCGTCCATAACTACAAAAGCATCGTAGCCACTCTCAATTAAAAGACGGGTATGCCTTTCGCTTTCAGCTAATTCATTTGCTTGATGCTGTAGCTGCTCAAAAAGTCTGGCATTTTCATAGACGACAGCCAACATTTTAGTTAAGTTAACTGCTAGGCGCTCATCTTCATCGGTAAATTCAGGCTGACCAACCTTATCTACCAGATAAAGCCAACCATAAGAGCGGCTATCTGTAACAATGGGGGCACACAAGAAAGAGTTTATGGGGGGATGATCGCTAGGAAATCCTGCGGGGTTACCGGATAAATTTTCCAAACGAAGACAGCGCTTATCTGCAAATACTGTCTTAAGCATTTCTTGGCGAGGGTTAACCGGTTCTGACAGCGTCAGGGCATTTCCATCAGATTTGGTCACAAAATAATGACAAAGCTGTTGTCCATCATCCTGCAACACACCAACGGCTGCATACTTTGCACCAATAAGGCTGCAAGAAGCTTTGCAATAACCTTCCAGGAGACGTTTTGGATCTCGTTCCGAGCCAAGCTTGACACCTAGCTCAACAAGGCAATTGAGTCCTAATGTTGCTGCCTTTAATTGTTCTAGTGCATAAGAAGTTGTCTTAATTAGCGAAGGAGTCCTGAGGTGTTCCATTTCTTCCTTGGTTTATGGAGTCCGTACCTATTATGCCACTCAAGTAATGTTCGTGGCGGCAGCCTGTGAAGGGGTGGCTAATTGTGTTAAGGTCAGTCTATTATGTAAGCTAGATTGTCAGACCAGCGAGGTGTCTAGGTGAAGGCAGTTGGTTTTGTACAAGTTGTTGTTTTGGTTTCAGTGCTCCTAGCTAGCTCTGTCGAGGTGGTGGGGAAGCCAAGCGCCTCTTCTAAAGTGCAGTTAGGAGAGCTGTTGTTTTTTAATGGAAACATAGATGGGGCAATCAATGCATTCCGCCATGCGCTCATTCTTGATCCTAATTTGTGGCAGGCGCATTTAAATCTTGTCAATATGTACATCCAGAAGAATGATTTCCCCAAAGCTATAGAAGAGTGTCGAGAAGTACTGAAAGCAAAGCCAGGACACAAGGATGTTCACCTCATCCTCGGTAATCTTTTAAGAGCCCAAAATGATCTTGATGGTGCTGAGCAGGAGCTAAAAAAGGCAATTGCTTCTGGTGCCAGCCCAGCTCTTGCACATAATGCGCTAGGACTTACTATGCTTCAAAAGGGGAATCTAAATGGTGCTCACGAGCACATCTCTCAAGCTTTACTAAAGCAAAAGAATTTTGCTGATGCCCACCTAGTAATGGGAATAGTACTTTTTAAGAAAGGCGATAAAGACAAGGCTCTACAAGAAATTGAGTTGGCTATTAAGAAAAAGGAAAAGTATCCCGAAGCACACAACGCTAAAGGTGACATTCTATCTTCTGATGGGAAGTGGCAGGAAGCTTTAGCAGAATACAAGAAAGCAGTAACTGAAGAACCTAAGTATGCGCAGGCATTTGCATCAATGGGTAATGCTTATCTTCAATTGAGTGATACAGACTCTGCAAAAGAAGCATACGCTAGAGCTCGAGAACTTAATCCAACGGATAAAAACATACTTTATGGCTTAGCGCTGATGCTGGAAAAGAGCAAGCGCATTGATGAGGCGCTGGCAGAATTTCAAAATGCACTTATGCTTGAGACTGATCCAATGATGGCAGCCCAGATTAGGGTTCACATGAATCAACTAAGACAGCAAAAAAACTTGCAGTTTACCATTGGTGGGCAACAAGGTGCAGGGGGCATGATGCCAGGCTTTGAAATGCAAAATCCTTTTGGGCATTCCTATGCCGATCTTATAAAAATTAAGCCATTACATAGCTCAAGCAAACCCAAGTAAGTACTTAAGCAAACTTTGGTTTAAGCCCTGGGCGTTTATCAGGATCTTGTGGGGGTTCTTTATCTTGGTTGATGGTTTCGGTGAGCTTAATGGTTGTAGCTTCTTCGGTTACTTCTCCAGTACCTGTGGGGGGCTGGGATATGCCTGGGTGGTCCTCACTGTCAGGAGACTTAGCCAACTGTCGGTTAACCTCTTCCAGGATTGCCTCAAATTCCTTGACCTCAAGGCTTTCTTTTTCCAGCAGAACTTTTACCAGAGCGTCCATGTGTGGCCTGTGTTTTTGTAGGATGTCCTTAACGATTTCATACTGCTGATTGATAATGTGCCTTACTTCCTCATCTATGATGGTAGCTACATGTTCTCCATAGTCACGGTCATGTCCAAAATCCCTGCCTAGAAAAACATGCTCGTAGCGCTTGCCAAAGGTCATCGGACCTAATCGTTCACTCATGCCAAATTCAGTTACCATGCGACGAGATAGCTTGGTGGCTTTTTCTAAATCATCTTGCGCTCCGGTAGTAATTTCTCCATAGACAATTTCTTCCGCTACTCGGCCACCTAAACCAACCCCTATTTGATCCATTAGCTGTGATCTTGTTTGCGTAGTAATATCTTCTTCAGGCAGGAACATGGTTAGTCCCAGTGCAAAGCCACGAGGAATGATACTAACTTTGTGCAACGGATGAGCATGCTTTAAAAGCGTGCACATAAGAGCATGACCAACCTCATGGTAAGCAGTCATCTCTTTTTCTTTCTGGGAAATGATCCGTGTTTTCTTTTCAGGCCCGGCAACTACTTTATCAATGGCTGTCTCCATATCGGGCATTTCAATTTCACGTTTATCAGCCCGTGCTGCAATAAGAGCTGCTTCGTTGATTAAATTGGAAAGATCAGCACCAGTAAATCCTGGGGTGCGCCTGGCAAGAATCTTCAGGTCAACGTCTTTTGCTAAAGGTTTGCCTTTAGAATGTACTGATAGGATTTGCTCCCGTCCTAGAACGTCTGGGCGATCTATAACGACTTGGCGATCAAAGCGACCAGGTCTTAAGAGGGCTGAGTCTAAAATATCTGGTCTGTTTGTAGCGGCAACTACAATGATGCCGGTTGTACCTTCAAAACCATCCATCTCTACCAGAAGTTGATTTAAGGTTTGTTCCCTTTCGTCATGTCCACCGCCCAGGCCAGCACCCCTTTGCCGTCCTACAGCATCAATCTCATCAACAAACACAATACAGGGGGCATGTTTTTTTGCTTGTTCAAACAAATCTCTTACTCTTGAGGCCCCCACACCTACAAACATTTCTACAAAATCTGAGCCAGAAATGCTAAAAAATGGTACACCTGCCTCACCAGCTACAGCCTTAGCTAAAAGCGTCTTGCCTGTGCCGGGTGCACCAACCAAAAGCACACCACGTGGGATACGTGCCCCTAAAGCCTGAAACTTTTCTGGGTTTTTCAGGAAGTCAACTATCTCCTGCAGCTCTTGCTTTGCTTCATCAATACCAGCAACATCGCTAAAACTAACCTTTACTTTACTATCAACCATAAGCTTGGCTCGGCTTCGACCAAAACTCATGGCTTGATTGCCGCCAGACTGAGCACTACGGAACATAAAAAGAAAGCCCACCAGCAAAAGAATAGGCAAGAAAAAGGAGCTAACCATGCTAAACCAGAAGCTTGATTTATCTGGCTCGCGAACCTCAAGTGGGATGCCTGCCTTGTTGAGCTCTTTCACTAAGTCGTTTTTCGATTCGTTAGGTACGATGACAGCCAATTCTCGATCGCTGCCGGTTTTTTCAACCTGGATGATTGACTCACCATTGGTTATTATTACTTTCTTGATTTGGTCTACCTTACCTTTTGTCAGCATCTCCTGAAGCTGAGAATAGGTAAACTTATCTTCCTTACGGCTAATGCTGGTAAGTGAAAATACAAACAGCACCAAAACTAATAGCAGGAAGAAAACCGCCCCTGTTGTTCCATACTTTTTCATTTACTACTAAGCTTTACTTTCTTGAAACTCATCATCAGATTATACCATGCTAACCCCGGACTTGAAACGCCCGCTCAGACTGGCTTTGCAAGACTTCTCTTGAAAGCTCCTTCTCTATAACTTCTCTTTTATATCTAGATCACCATTTAAACCAAGTATATTGCCTCATCTTGTAGTTTTATCCATGACAAACTATGTGATGGTAAACTTGTAACCTTGAGCTTATTGGATAGTCCAACCCCTGGAATCCAGATAACCTCTTCATCATCAGCAATTACCAGCGGTGGAAACCCTAGCATAAGCTTAACTGTTGGACCATTGTGGGTGTGAAGGTATTTTTTAAGCTTGACTGGCTGGTTCATGCCAAAAGGTCTAATTAGGTCCCCTGGTCGCCGACAGCGGATGGTAAGAGGCATCTTGACCGCTGAGAGGTCTACCACAGCTTCCCAGGCGCCAGACTGGTCTGGCATTGGGTGCCCTGGTTTCCATGGTTCAATCTTTAGGGCGTAGCCCAACTTAACAAGGATGGTTAATCCTGGGACCTTTAAGTTTTGCTCCAGCTCAGCAAACTCAACCGATTTCCTAGTGAATGCTTCTTTGTCCAGCCAGCCAATTGATTTGCTATCCACCTTGATGTCCCAATGGGCGTTGAGGCTTAGTCTTTCCCCCTGCTCTTGTGGGTCACCAAC
>JACQVM010000222.1 GCA_016209785.1 Candidatus Melainabacteria bacterium
AGCTACTACTGTGCGTAGCATCCTGGTCGTGTAGTTGCTAACTCGAAGCTCAAGGTTGATTAGCCGCTCCTGGTAACGCCTCAGTCCATGCAGCGGATTAAGGCGTTCTAGTGCATGACGAGAATATAGAAGTCGTTGGCGTATGCGTGCCATCATGTGCCTGTGGAGATTTTGCCAGCGTTGGACAAGTTCATCGCGTCCACTGGCAACAAGTTCAGCAGCGGCTGTAGGTGTTGGTGCTCGTAAATCTGCAACTAGGTCGCAGATGGTAAAATCAGTTTCATGGCCAACCCCGGAGATGACTGGGATTCGACTGTTGGCAACAGCATAAGCGACAGTTTCGGTGTTAAAGGACCAGAGGTCTTCAAGGCAACCACCTCCCCTGGCCACAATAATCACATCCAAATCTTGAAGGTTCTGCAGGTTGTTTATGGCTTGCGTTATTTCCTCGGAACTGCCTTCTCCCTGCACTTTGGTTGGACTTATGACCACACTTACATTTTGATTACGTCTCTTTAGAGCAGTCAAAATGTCACGCAGAGCTGCCCCTGCTAAGCTGGTTACAATACCAATCTTGCGCGGTGCAAGCGGGATAGCACGCTTTCTGGCAGGCTCAAGAAGCCCTTCGACTTCTAGCTTCTGTCTCAGTTGCTCAAATGCTAATTGCCACTCACCAATGCCAACAGGCTCAAGGCTAGTAACCACCATCTGATAGGCTCCACGTGGCGGATAGACGGAGAGCTTGCCTCTGGCAACTACTACCAGGCCATCTTCTAAACTAAACTTGATGGAGCTATTGGCATTTTTAAAGCACACGCAGGGAAGAGTTGCATCCTTGTCTTTCAAGGAGAAGTACCAATGTCCAGAAGGGTAAACCTTAGCATTGACTACTTCCCCTACTACAGCAAACTGCTCAAAGACTTCTTCAAGAAGAACACGTATCTGAGCTGTCAGCTCAGATACTGTCAAAACTGCTCGCGGGTAGGTTGAGCTTTGGAGTGTGGACACGCTACTCATTATCTAAGAAAAACTCCCCAAGTTGGATATTGAAAGTTTCTACAATCTTTTGCCAGACTCTTGATGTCAAGCCGATTTGTATTAACTTTGTGGTGGGAACAATGTACCTAAGACCAAGTTTTTAAGTTGACTGGGTTGGTTGTCATGCTATATATTGGTATGACATACAAAAGTAGGGTACGAGCAAAGGGGGTCCTCCTTATGGACAGGACGTTATTCACTCCAGCAATGATTGAAACGTTCCGAGCATGCAAGCGGGCTTATCACTTAGCTTTTGTGCAAGACTTGCAGACAGTGGAAAGCATGGCTGCTAGTCAAATTTGTAAGAGATTTCTTTTAAAGGCGCTGGCTGAGATTAATCGTGGTCGTCTTACCAACATATGGCAAATTCAGAAATTTCTTGGTCAACACTGGCCTGCTGACAAGATTGCTGGTGAGGAGTGTGTGAAAGCCTTTCTCTTTGTTTACAAGACCCTTGCCAGATGTCTGGCGAGCCCATACCGGCCAAATGGTGCTCATGTTGCTGGGGTTAGCTTGAAGGTCAGGGCTCGCATTCCCCATCAACGCATATATCTCGAAGACACCTTTGATTTACTTTTGTGGCACCCAAATATGCGGTGCCTCGAGTTTGTTGATTATCATCTTTCTCCGTTAAAGGCTTTCAACCAAGCATGGCCAACAGCCAGCATTCTAGTAAAGCAATTTCTAGGAGATCGACTGCGCACCAGATGGCCTTTTGAACAACTTAAGCTTACGTTTTGTCGCATTAGCCCGCAGGGTGTCAACCCAATTACCATGACGCTCGACGAGACTTTGTATCGGGCGCACTGGTCACAGTTACTTAAAACCATAGCTGAAATGCAAGGCTCAGAGACTTCTTCTTTCCAGACAGGGTTGTCGTGTTTGTGCCGCCGTTGTGAGCATTTGCGGGGACTTCAACCATCAAGCGAAGTGCATGGCTCTGGTAGCATTTCACGTAGTGCTTAGCCCAGCAGTCAAGAAGTAGGGTTTCAGAGTTGAGCCAGAAAGCAAGCATTGATCTCCTCATCCACCCTATTGGACAACTAGCCACACCATACCTGGATGATGTGCCTGCGCATGGCGAGGACATGCGAGCAGTCTTACGTATTGCAAATGCTGCTATTGCTATGGACTCTGGTGTGATAGTAGAGGTTGGTGAAGCTGGCGAGGTTTTATCTCGTGTTGAGGTAAAAGCCAGCACCCAAGTGATAAGTGCTGCTGAAAAGCTTGTTGTACCTGGACTAATTGATCCTCACACCCACCTCATTTTTGCAGGCAACCGTGCCAATGAGTTTATGCTGCGTTGCCAGGGCAAGTCCTATCAGGAGATAGCTTCTGCCGGTGGTGGCATAGTGGCAAGTATGCAAGCCACCCGCGCTGCTACTGTTGACGAGCTGGTGCAACTTGGTTTGATGCGGCTCACGCGTATGCTAGCTACCGGGACAACGACCTGTGAAGTTAAGACTGGCTATGGTTTGGACCTGGACAGTGAGCTGCGTATGCTCACGGCCATAGCTATGCTCTCGCGAAAGCAGCCTATAGAGCTTGTGCCTACGTTTATGGCGGCTCATGCTGTTCCGCCGGGTGTAAATCGTGCTCACTATGTAGAGGACATTGTCTCCCAAATGCTGCCCAGAGTTGCTGAGATTGCCTCTGATGTCGCTGGGTGGGGATGTCCCATGCCTTTCAACGATGTGTTTTGTGATGAAGGGTATTTCACCGTGGATGATGCCCGGTATATCTTAGAGGCGGGTCTTAGATATGGTTTACGGCCAAAAGTGCATGCAGACGAGTTTGCACATCTGGGTGCTAGCCGGCTTGCTGTTGAACTTGGTGCAGCAAGTGCTGACCATCTGCTTAAAATAGCGTCTGACGAAATTGATCTTTTGGCTAAGTCGTCAACAGTTGCTGTTTTGCTTCCTGGCACCTCGTTTTTTCTTAATTTACGGGAGCATGCTCCGGCCAGGAAAATGATAGACAACGGTGTAGCTGTTGCCCTGGGATCAGATTTTAATCCAGGCTCATGCCATATCTTTGCTCTGCCGCTTGTTTGGGGACTTGCTTGTATTCACCTCAAGATGACTCCCGAAGAGGCGCTTACTGCCTTAACTATAAATGCTGCCTGTGCTCTTGGGTTAGGAGAGCAGTTGGGTCAATTGCGCAAGGGCTATCGAGGTGATCTGGTTGTTTTTGATGTTCAGGCTCTGGAGGAAGTACCGTACAATCTAGGTTGGAAC
>JACQVM010000210.1 GCA_016209785.1 Candidatus Melainabacteria bacterium
GCATAAGCCTCAAAGACCTCAGCACCATCCGGACCTACCAATGAATTGTATTTATGAGTATTCAAACCTGGATACGATGGATCGTTGCTGAGTAATTGAAGGGATTTCTTGACCGCCTTATATCGTTTTTCTAGATTCTTGTCCTTGCTCAGTTCGTCTAGCTGCTGGGCCGCTTCAGGAGTGTACTTGAGTTCAAACGGCAATTACTCTTCCTCACCTTCCTCAAAGCCCAAGTTGACGCTGAGCAGTTGTCCAGACTGCGCTTGCATGATGCCTCGCCTGATCGACTCTATCCTGTCTGGGTTTTCGTAGATCCAGGCTTCGTATGCTGGAACAGTCTTTACGGGGTCCAACAATATTTGCCCCAGATCGTTTTGCAGAACCTTATATCGCACTCCAGCCGGGGTTTTTACAGCTGTGCCGAGGCTGACCCGATGCTTGTTATCGGGCTCTGTTTCTTTGCCCGTGTCTACCCAGTTGATCATAACAATCACCTCCTCATAATATGCTTATGCTATCAAAAGTGGGGGGTTCCCACAAGTGGGAACCCCCCACTTGCTTATCTAAGCTGGCAACGTTTTAATACAACACAATTACTTTCTCAGCAGCCTTTGTTTTTTGGCCCATGTGTAAACAGCCTGCACTTGTGCTTGTGCTGTGTCCATGTCCAACTGACCATCTGGCTTTCGAGGAAGTTCACAGGCTCGCATGATGATAACGTCCTGGAGGCTATCGCCTTGAAAGAGCTGCTTAAGGATTGATGTTTCATGCGGCGCTCTGCCATTATCTTCAAGTGCTTGTATACGTCTTTGTTCTAAGCTAAGATCCACAACTGATTCATAGTTCTCTGGTTGACTGGTACTGCGGCGGCCCTTATAGTCTTTCGCATCATCTGCCTCATATTGTTCTTTCACATACTGTTGGCCACCAATTATTTGCTTGTGAGTCTCGTTTGCCCCAGGCTTATCAATAGCCGAGTAATCAATTAAGACGAGCTCACCGGTGGTAAGACGCTCGCCAATTTGCTTGGTTGGATCAGAGCCTGGATCAGCAAACTCTAGACCACTGCGTTCAACTTTCCTAAAAAAAGCATCTAGTTTCTCTTGCTCATAACGACTACGAACTTCTACAAGTTCTTGAATATAGACATATGCTGTGCCACCACCAGGCAAATCAGCTTCATGCACTTCCCCTATAATCTTGGCATCAAACTTTCTATCACCCCACCAATGTTGCCAACCTGACTCTGGCAGAGTTGCCTTAAGCACTCCCCCGTTAGGCAACGAGCGTGATGGAGCAAGTTGAATAGCAAAAGACTCGTTGCCCTCACCCACATATCCTACTGCCTTTAGCGATCTTAACTCTGGGATGCCTCTTACAATGTCAGCATAATCCAAATGACCATGCTCCTCTAAAACATCTACCGCAGTAATCGTGCGAGATGTACCCAAGACAAATGATCTTGCCGTGACAGGACGATATGGTTGCTCTCCTAAATTAAAGGAAATCACTCTGGTACCAGGTTCATAACTAAACCACACTAACCCGCTGCCATTGGAAAACAAATGTCGTTGCCTTGCTGGGCCACGAGCTAGTTCAGGATTACAAAAGGCAAGTAAGTCCACACCGGGTGCTGCCTGGGGATTAAACCTCTCACCGTCACCGAGATGTTGGAGAAACAAACTTTTCTCAGGACCTAATTGCCGCACCAGTCGTCCACCATGCTCAAGTATTTCCTGCACCCGCAAAAGCCCAGAACGTTGCTTTTCAATGCCTTCAAAGCGTGCCAGAACTTCCTGCCCTTCTGTTACAACAAAGTTTCTTACCAGAGGCTCTTTGGCAGGCACCATGTGCTCTGCAGGCAAACGGTATGCTGCAGCACGAGCCTGCAACCCTCCAGGACCTGCGGCAAACGTATCAATTGCTCCTTGAATGAGACTGCTTTTGATTATCTTAGATAAATCAAGCTTTTGACCAGTTGCTAACTCACGTTGGATTTCACCCCAGGCACCAGTTGACATACCAAAGGTTGTTCCAGTAAGCATGGTCGAAAGCAGTGGACTGTGCTCTATGGCTCTACCGCTTAAGACATTAGCCTTTCCCAGAAGTCCATGTGCAGCACCAAATATAATTACATCTGCCGCTAAAGCTTCTCTTGCCAAGCTCTCTCTTACAGTGTTTTTTAAACCCTGCTGCAGGTTTGTTTGCCCAGTGTTTACATCAGTATAGGTACTACGAGTTAAAGCAGACTCCAGAACTCGCAATGAGATTCCTAGCCCAACGCCCTTGGTTGCAATATTTACTGGTTTGTTGCCTAACAGGTGGAACATACCTTTCATTAGTCCACCCTTAGCTCCACCCAGCATAAGATCGGCTAGTTGATTCTTTACATTGTCCTCGGGATTCATCTGGTCAAGAGCATAGATAGCCACAGTACCGGCCAGACCTAGTTTGCCCCGCATAAACAAAGCAGTAGTTTTTAGAAACCCACCTGCATAATGGTCGATTTCTTGTCTTAAGCCAAGCCTTTCTCTATCAGACTTAATTGCAGCATTTACAGCACCAACATCAACTGTCTGTCCTGTTCGCAATCTGGTGGTCTGTTTCTGGTAAAGATCCTCAAGGCCTGCCAGCGAGATGTTATCTTGGGTAAAAAACGACCCAACGGAATCAACAGCACGACATAGATAACTTCGATTGACCTGTTGTTTGCGGTGAGCATCTATTTCTTGCTGCAGCAACTCCAAAGCCAGGGTATCTGGTGCTCTTCGGATAGCATTATCATTGGCTGAGCTGAGTCTTTCTACCATTGCTGGTTGTGCCCCTTAGGACCCTACAC
>JACQVM010000227.1 GCA_016209785.1 Candidatus Melainabacteria bacterium
GACAAGTGTAGTGCAGCGCTTAATGGATCAATGGTTTCTCAAGATAACTGCTTTTGCTGACTTACTTTTAGATGACCTTAACTTGCTTGCCGGTTGGCCTGAGCGAGTTAAGATAATGCAACGAAATTGGATAGGTAAATCTGAAGGTGCTGAGCTTTACTTTACGGTAGAAGGTCAGCCAAGCAAGACCATTGCTGTTTTTACCACCCGCCCTGATACTGTATTTGGTGTCAGCTATTTAGTTCTGGCGCCAGAGAACCCATTAGTCCAGGAGTTAACAACAAGGGAATGTAGTGGAAGCGTCAAAGATTATATAGAACAAGCCATCCATAAAACAGAGCTCGAGCGACTAGTTACTGAAAAGGTAAAAACCGGGGTTTTTATTGGCAGCAACGTAATAAATCCCTTCAATGGAGCCATTGTCCCCATCTGGGTATCGGATTATGTTCTTATGAGCTATGGGACAGGTGCTGTCATGGGTGTCCCAGCACACGATGAGCGTGATTTTGAGTTTGCCAAGGCCTTTAAACTGCCAGTGAAGGAAGTGATATCTCCTACCGGACAGCCATCAACTAAATTATTGGCTGCTTACCTAGAACCAGGAGTCATGATTCATTCAGGGCAGTTTGATGGTCTTGCCAGTAACACAGCCAAGCAACAGATAATTGACTGGGCAGTCAAAAACCAAGCCGGCTCACCTGCCACCCAATACCGGCTTCGGGACTGGCTCATAAGCAGACAACGTTACTGGGGCTGTCCCATCCCCCTTATCCACTGTCAAAGGTGCGGCGTTGTGCCTGTGTCAGAAAATGAGCTTCCCATAGAGCTACCCATTGCCGGAGTTGAACTTACTGGATTTGGCAGCTCACCACTGGCCCGCCAAGAATCTTGGGTTAATGTAACCTGCTCTCAGTGCGGTACTGCCGCACGGCGTGAGACAGACACTATGGACACCTTCATTGACTCCAGTTGGTATTTTCTCAGATACACAGATGCCGAGAATTGCCAAACACCATTTTCGCTGGATAAGGTAAATTACTGGATGCCTATTGACCAGTATGTTGGTGGCATCGAGCATGCCATTCTTCATTTACTTTATGCACGGTTTTTTACCAAGGCGTTGTCTGCGCTAGGGTTAGTTAACTGTCATGAGCCATTTGCCAACCTACTTTCTCAAGGCATGGTCACCAAATACTCACCAACATCTGGGCGTACAGAAAAAATGTCTAAATCCAGGGGTAATGTGGTGGGGACCACAGACTTCTTTAAACGCTATGGAGCAGATGCAGCTAGGCTTTTCACTTTGTTTGCGGCACCACCTGCTCAAGAGCTGGAATGGTCGGAAGAAGGAGCCATTGGGCAGTTTCGTTTCTTAGGTCGGCTTTGGCGCCTAGTAACTGACTTTGTAGACAAAGGCCTCATGGAACCAGAACCAATTATTGACAACACAACACACCTGGATCTTAGTGGAAAGTTGTTGCTCAGGCTTACACACAAAACCATTAAGGCCGTTACGAAGGATTTGAGCCCAGAGTGCTATGGGTTTAATACTGCCATCGCCCGCTCTATGGAACTTGTTAATGCACTTTACAAATACTTAGCCGAGAAAACTGTTTCAAACAAGTTGGTACTTAGCCAGTCAGAAAAGAACCTTGTCTCATGGAGCATAAAGAATCTCTTGCTGCTATTAGCACCAATGGCCCCACACATCACTGAAGAACTATGGCATCGCTCTGGCTGTGCAAAAAACCTGAACGATTCTATTCACATAAGCCCCTGGCCTCAATATGAAGACTTGCTGACTTTAGATGAGCAAATTGAGCTTGTTCTTCAGGTTAACGGAAAGGTTGTGAGTAAAGTCACTGCAGCAAGAGGGCTGACACAAATGCAAGCTCAACAACTTGCCCTGGACGACTCTAAGATACAAGGCAAAATTAACGGCCAGAGCGTACATAAGATCATAGTAGTTCCAGATAAGCTGGTTAATGTTGTCATATGACCTATTAACTCCTAATCAAGTATATTGATTCTATGACACAATCAACTACCAAACCTGTCGATGAGACATTAGCCGAAGCAAGGCCGTGGGTGACAATTATTCTTGTGCTCTTGTGCGTCTGGGGCTTTTATGCCAGTGCCAGTCACGGAATGCTCTGGTCCAAGAATCACGGCTTTTCCTTAAGCAGGTTTGTTTATCAACTTGATCATCGAGCATACGTTGAGATGCTGGCAATGATGTTCTGGTCTACTTTTATGCAGCTTAACATTTGGCATTTCATAGGCAACACTTACTTCCTCTGGGTATTCGGGTCTACCATAGAAACCAGACTTGGTACCGTACGTTTTCTTTTGCTTACCCTTGTGTGCATTTTTGGTGGCTGGTACCTGCTTGTGCAACACGCCGGTGGAGTTAGCGAACACACTTTTGTGGGTCCTGGTTTGCTTATATCTGGTATCATAGGCGGTTACTTGGTTTTCTTCCCGGAGAAAAAAATAAGCCCTGGCGGTGCAATGCGCCGTACTTACCGGATCTTTCATGACGAACCTACACCTAATCCGGCAGAGTCATTTGGCGTATCTCCATGGCTTGTTCTGTGTGCCTTTGTTGTCTTTGAAACCTTAATACATTTTGTGTTTGCTGGTAGATCCATTGGATTGGATAGCATCAGTCTGGTGCCGGCTCTGGAGATATTTGGAGTAGCTCTTATTGTTTCTTTGCTTTTGGTAATGAGTGCCACACATGCCCTGCAAGGTCACCCTCTAATGCTTGTAGCAATGACAAGGTATAGACAACTAAGAGCTCTCGACATGACACACGAGGAAGCTATCGCGGGCACAGCTCGCTTGCTCAGCGTCCCTTCCGAAAAGGTGAAGGAGTGGATTGCCAAAGATCCTGGTGTCCTCCGAAAAAGCTAAGAAAGCTAAGAAAAAAACTAAGAACGAGTCAAACCCCTGCCGCATCTACCGCTGAAAGACCCAGGCGTTAACGCCTGGGTCTGCCCGCATGCTAGGATAAGTTGTCAGATAGTAATTGATTGTGTACTGCCTTGAGCTTGCCCTCTAACTTGCCACAGATAACTCCCGCTGCCAGGAACACCACCCAGGTGTGCCTCGGAAGCGTCACGAAGGTGCTTGGACAAATCCGTTGGCTGCGCTGTTTACAAATAATGCTGGATGCAATGCTAGCCGGACTGGCACTTGCAGGTGCTTTTCTTATCCGCTTCGATGGCTATCCAGGCCAATTGTTTGTACATCAGCTTGTACTGCTGCTGCCATTGTTTGCGACTTTACGCTTGTCTGCCAATTGGGCTTTTGGGGTTTACCGACGCCTGTGGCGTTATACAGGACTTACCGAGGTAGCAGAATTAGCATGTTCGGTCCTGACGGTTACCACAGCCATACTGATTGCACGAGCTGTGCACATAATCACCATCAATGGCAATCATTTGTCGTATGGCATCATCTTTATTGAGTGTGGGCTGGCATTCTTGTTGATGGTAACCCCTAGGGTCTTGCGTAGGCTCTTGGTCGAACATAGTCATAGAAGACACTGGCGCCAACCGATTCGCCAACGGGCACTGGTTGTAGGAGCTGGCGATGCAGGACAAATGGTGGTGAAAGAGTTGTCTCAAAGGCCAGACCTTGGCGTCGATGTCGTTGGACTGATAGATGATGATCCACAAAAGTTACGAAAGAAGATAGGTCATCTCACCGTATTTGGTACCACAGGTGAGCTAGTCAAGCTGGTGGAAAACCTCTTTATTGACCAAGTGGTAATTGCTATCCCGTCAGCCCCCCCCGCCGAGATTCGGCGAATTGTGGACATGTGTCGCACGGCTGAGGTAGAAACCCGCATATTGCCTGGACTCTATGAACTCATTGATGGACGAGTAACCGTTAGCCAGTTACGGGAGGTCTGCCTCGAAGATTTACTTGGACGTGAGCCTGTCGAATTAGACAGCACCTCCATTGCTGGCTACATTGAAGGACGGCATGTGCTCATTACTGGAGCAGGAGGCTCAATCGGCAGCGAACTATCAAGACAAATCATGAGCTTTCAGCCCAAAGAGCTCTTGCTGTTAGGAAAAGGAGAGAACAGTATCTTTTCCATTTATCAGGAACTCAGCCGACGGCCAGAACCTGTCAAGCTTGTACCGCTGATTGCTGACGTCCGAGACTACCATAGGATGTTAAACATCTTCCAAAAGCACCGTCCGGATGTTGTGTTTCACGCTGCTGCCCACAAGCACGTTCCATTAATGGAGGATAATGCTTGTGAGGCAGTAACAAACAACATAAATGGAACACGCACTGTCTCTGAGCTCGCCACTGAATATGGTGTAGACACATTTGTGCTGGTTTCATCAGACAAGGCTGTGAATCCTACTTCCATCATGGGGGCCAGCAAACGTACTGCAGAGCTTATTATACAGGATCTGTCACGTCGTTCCCAGACAAAATATGTAGCAGTACGCTTTGGTAATGTCTTAGACAGTCGGGGGTCCGTGTTGCCGACCTGGCGACAGCAAATTGCCTCAGGAGGTCCATTGACCGTTACCCACCCTGAAGCTACCCGTTACTTTATGCTGATTCCGGAGGCAGTTCAATTAATTATCCAGGCAGGAGCCATTGGCATGGGTGGCGAAATATTTGTGCTTGATATGGGCAAACCTGTAAAAATATTGGATTTAGCCCACGATTTAATTAGGCTCTCCGGCTTACGCACCAATGAAGACATTGAGATAAGCTTTGTTGGCTTAAGGCCAGGTGAAAAGCTTTACGAAGAACTTCTGACAGCAGAGGAAGGATTAAGCACAACCATGTACAAAAAAATTCTGGTTGGCAAGCCTCAGCCCATCGATCACAACAAGCTTGTTGCTACACTTACATTCCTTTCCCAGGCTGCTCAGCTCAATGACGAGCTAGCCATTAGGACACATCTTGATGCGCTAGTTGGCAGCAGCCTGCTTCCAAGCAAAGAACATTGTAGTTAGCGGTTAGTTTTTCTCTTCAGATGGACCTGGGTCGAGATCATCTTCACGAGCAGGCTCCTGGGCAATTTTGTCTGGATATTGACCAATATTAACCGCAACAGCCTTGGGGGCATTGCCTCTTAGCACATAAAAGTTTAGAGTCTCGCTAACTTTGTGAGAGCGTACATACTCTTGCACTTGCTTTGCATTAAGCATTTCATGGCCATCAATTTTTTGAATGACATCACCTCGCTGCAAACCTGAGGCTTCTGCAGGACTGCCTTCAATCATATTAGCTATCACTACTCCGTTGGTGGTCTCTGGAAGTCCTAAACTTTTAGCCATGGTTCCATCGAGCTCTTGCATGGCAATACCTAGCCAAGGTCTAACAATCTTCTTGTTAGCAATGAGGTCCTCAGCCACTGATTTGGCAATATCTATAGGAATGGAAAAGCCAATATTCTGTGCATTTGCCTGAATAGCTGTATTAATACCAATGACCTCACCTTTTAAGTTCAGCAAAGGTCCTCCAGAGTTGCCAGGATTAATGGCAGCATCAGTCTGAATAA
>JACQVM010000218.1 GCA_016209785.1 Candidatus Melainabacteria bacterium
CGTTTGCAGGAAATGGTGGATTAGATAGCAATAAGGGGGCAGCGGTACACATTTATGCTTGCAACTGTTCTATGAAGGATAGTTTTTTTTATGATGCAGATGGTGAATTTCTTTTTGTTCCAGAGAAAGGCTCTCTTACCTTGCGCACCGAATTTGGTGTTCTAGATGTTGGTCCAGGTGAGATTGCAGTTGTTCCCAGGGGAGTTAAGTATCAGGTTCTGATTAAGACTGATATCGCTCGTGGTTACATCTTGGAAAACTATGGAATGCCATTAAAACTTCCATATCTTGGTCCTGTTGGTGCAAACGGACTGGCTAATCCCAGAGACTTTCTAGTGCCTCAAGCATGTTTTGAGAACATCGATGGTAACTTCAGGCTGATTGCTAAGTTTCAAGGACACCTATTTGAAGCACGAATTGATCATTCCCCATTGGATGTGGTGGCATGGCATGGCAACTATGTGCCTTACAAGTATGATCTTAAGCTGTTCAATGTGGTAAATTCGGTTAGCTTTGATCACTGTGATCCATCAATATTTACAGTTCTGACTTCACCATCAGAGATATCTGGAGTTGCAAATGTTGATTTTGTCATTTTCCCACCGCGATGGATAGTGGCATGCAACACATTTCGTCCACCATATTATCATCGCAACTACATGAGCGAATACATGGGGCTCATTTTTGGTAAGTATGATGCAAAGGAGGAAGGTTTCGTACCTGGTGGCGGTAGCCTTCACAATCAAATGTCTGCCCATGGGCCTGACACTGCTACCTATAATAAGGCAGTTGCGGAGGAGCTTGAACCAGTTTATTTAGACAATACATTAGCCTTTATGTTTGAGAGCTCGTTGGTCTGGAGTCCTACACGTTTTGCTATGGGGACAAAATTATTGCAGGAGGATTATCTGTCTTGCTGGCGCAATTTGCCAGTGTCATTTCAGGAAATAGCTGACCACAAAAGCAGTCCAGTAAGGAGCCCATAAATAGTGTCTATGTACTATCTCCATACCCAAAAGGTTCCAAGTAAAGTGATGGCTTTAGCCACGGCAGCCGGAATTGCCATTGGGCTTGCCCCGCCAACAATATTTGTGCGCTTGGCTTTGTGGGGCATTTTGGGTGCAGTAGCCGCTTCATTTCGCTCTTTGACAGTAGAGGTCAATGACCGCAACGTCAACTTGCGTTTTGGAGATGGGCTTATTAAGAAATCCTTCCCACTTAAGGACATTTGTTCTGCTGAGGTGGTGCGAACGACACCTTGGCAGGGGTGGGGTATACACTGGTGTGGTTCTGGTTGGCTGTACAATGTCTATGGTCTTGATGCTGTGGAGGTTATCTTTAATAGTGGAAAACGGGTTTTCATCGGTACTGATGAGCCGGAGAAATTGACTGCTGCCATAAAAGAACAGCGGAATATATCTTACGATTGAGGACTTTACTGAAAGTAGATCCAGAGCGCGGCAAAAGTTTTTCTCTGTCATTGGTACCACGTGGCCGATGGAACGTTTTGGATTCGATTACTTATGTTGTGAAAGGTTCGGTTCCTACCTACCTCTTTTGCGATATTGACATGACGTGGTCCGAAAAGTTGAAGGCTAGATTCTTTGAAAAAGGACATAAGATTACGGTTACGGCCATATTGCTAAAGGCAATAGGAATTGCTCAAAGAACCCACCCTTTGAGCCGAACTAGTGTATTGCCCTGGGGACGTAGAGTTGTTCTTCATAACATTGTTGCTGGCGTTACAGTGGAGAGGTTCATTGGTTCTGAGCCTTTTGTGTTTTTTGGCTCCATTGACTCTCCTGACACAAAAGCAATCGAAGAGATTGCCGGAGAGCTTCAAGCATATGCTGCAAAAGACATTGCAGATCTGCCACAGCTAGCTCTAGAGCATCGTTTTACTAATATGCCTTGGCTGGTTCGAAGAATCATTTTATGGCTTGCATTACTCTTTCCTGCGATTCGCTTGAAATATCTTGGAGCAACCTTTGGTTTAAGTTCGTTAGGCCCGCTTGGAGTCAAAGCAGTCACAGGTCCGTGCGTAGCTACTTCAACTTTTGGGGTTGGTGCTATTGAAAGGCGCCCAGTTGTATATGATGGGGCAGTGGAGATTCGCCCTATGATGACATTAACATTGAGCTTCGATCACCGGGTTATGGATGGTGCTCCAGCTGCTAGGTTTTTACAGGACGTATGTGCCTTTATGGAAGGTGGGCTGGAGGACTATGTTTGAAGTTGATCTTGCCTTTGATCCTTAAGTATAAAAGTTGCCGCCTCGATGGCTTCAGCAGGGCTGTTAGCTAAGTGGACACGATTTTTAGCGAGCTCCTTGAAGAAGTCTTTGCTTCCCTGATTGTCAGTGAGCAGAATTACATGCTTGGCGGCCTTGAGCGCCAAAGCTACTTCAGAGGCAGTTCCTGTGCCCATACCACAGGCAATTACTACATCGCTTGAGAGCACGTTTATGTTATTACGAGCACTTCCCATGCTGGTTATGATTGCAATGTCGACTGCTTCACTGGTAGTGGTATTGTCTGCTGTAGGAATGATACCAATAGTTAAACCACCGCCAGACTTGGCGCCCTTGCTAGCAGCATCCATAACACCTTCGCTTCTGCCACCAGTTAACAATACCCACTCTTTCTCTGCAATGAGCTTGCCTAAGTCAAATGCATTCTCAATATCTCTTTGCGTAGCCCCTGAGCCGGGACCCATAACACCGATGACAGGTTTTTTCATATGAAAGAGTATATCAAGCGGTTGAGCCTGCTGTCAGTTAAGGTATAAGGGACTTTTCGATGCTGAGTGCTGCCGTGCTTGTGGTCTTCAGCGCCTCTCGCATTGTAGCCAAAGGGGTTTTGCCCATAAACTCATGGACTGCTCTCAGCTTGTGATGCCATGACCCTGGCAGCACACGATGTTGACTTCAATGGACAGATCTAGGCGAGAGCTTCAGCAGCAATTATGGTGCGTGATCACCTTATGTCTCACGCTCTGGTGGACGCCTGTCTTCTCTGTGGCAGGCTCTGTCCGGGCAGAGGTGGTCTACCTGAGCCCGACGGCCGGCTTGGGGAGGAGAAAGAAGGACAGGAGACTCGCGATGCAGTTCATAACATTCGCCAGGCAGTAGCTTTTCTCAGGCAGTGGGGTTGGACTGCCTTTGCAGACAATATAGAGAGCTGGCTCAAGCGTGGTGCAAACTGTCGTACTCTGGACCAAACACTAACCTCTGATAAATACCGGCTATGGTCCGGTTTTCCGAACACACCAACCCAGTCACGAATGACTTGAAGTGTTCAAACTGCTCCGGTTGAATATCTCTTTGAAGTGCGAACAGAACCTTTCTATTGCAAATGGAATACCAACAATGGGCAGCACCAGCCAAGCTC